>JAFRIG010000066.1 GCA_017432895.1 Erysipelotrichaceae bacterium
AGTTGACATATGTAAGTATCCCTCCTGTTCATGTATGCGGTAAACCCGGCATACATATCGTTTGTCTTCCAATAAACAGTATATCGCCGGTAAATCCGCGAACTCTACATGTCTACTGGTGGGTACTTACATATTGTCTAAATCGCAAAAGAAAAGAAGCTTAATGCTTCTTTTTGCCTATTTTGGATTCGGTTCCTTTTCTAATGCGGTCGATATTGGCCCGATGGCGATAGATGACGAATAACGCCAGACAAAATACCAGTAAACCTGTTATTTTATCAACGAAGAAGAAGATACCGATCGCTGCACTGCTTACCCCGACAAGAGATGAAAGAGAGACCATCTTGCATAAGGCAAGACAAATGAAGAAAGAAACTAACGGTACTACAAAAGTGAACACCCATTCATTTGTGACAAATAACGCCAGACCCAGCAGATAACCGTAGGAACAGGCCACGGCTTTACCGCCTTTAAAACCCGCAAAGACAGGGAAACAATGTCCCAGACAGACAGCCAGGCCGGCATACTGTTCGTAACCGGCAGCGACATAATGACACAATATCATTACCAGCAAGGCTTTCGAGGCATCCAGGAAGATGACCAGGAAGCCGATCGGAGTACCTAAGACTCTTCCGGCATTGGTTCCGCCCAGGTTGCCGGAGCCGTATTCACGGATATCTTTATGAAAAAAGACCTTCCCGATTACTAAGCCCCAGGGAATGGAACCGATGAGATATCCGATCAAAAGCCAAAGAACAAGTTTCATGTGCCGTGCCTCCTTCAATTCTCTTACAGTGGATTATATCACATATCCGTTTATGATATAATTTAGAGGTTATGACAAAGAAATACGACGACAGCAGTATTGAGATCCTGGAAGGTTTGGAAGCCGTCCGCAAGCGTCCGGGCATGTATATCGGTTCGGTCGATGCCCGCGGTCTTCACCATCTGGTCTGGGAGATCGTTGACAACGCTATCGATGAAGCGATCAACGGTTTCGGAGACGAGATCATCATCCAGATCAATAAAGACGGTTCCTGTACGGTGACGGATTTCGGACGCGGTATGCCAGTCGGCATGCATCGTTCTGGCAAAAACACCCTGCAGGTCATTTTTACCGTTCTGCACGCCGGAGGCAAGTTCTCCGATCAGGGCGGTTACAAGACGGCCGGTGGTTTACATGGTGTCGGTGCATCCGTCGTCAACGCCTTATCCGAATGGCTGGAAGTTGAAGTATGCAGAGATAAAAAACGCTATCTGATGCGTTTTGAAAACGGCGGCAAGAAAGTTTCCAAACTTCAGGAACTCGGTTCCACCAACAAGACCGGTTCCAAAGTCACTTTCATGCCCGATAAGAAGATCTTCCAGACAACTGTTTTCAACTATCAGACGATACTGGAAAGAGCTCAGGAAGAAGCTTTCTTACTTAAAAACGTCAAACTCATCGTCAAGGATGAAAGGACAAACGAACAGCAGGAATACCTTTATACCGATGGCTTAAAAGCTTTTATGGAGTACCTGCATGAAGACAAGGACGTCCTTCATGATACGGTATGTTTCTCCGGTGAAAAAGACGGCATCAGCGTCGATGTTGCATTCCAGTACACCGACGGCTATCAGGAGAACACCTTCTCCTATGTCAACCTGGTCAGGACCGGGGATGGCGGTACCCATGAAGTGGGCTATAAGACCGCCTTCACCAAAGTCATCAACGAATTCGCCAGAGAAGTCGGGCTCTTAAAAGAAAAAGACAAGAATTTTGAAGGCTCGGATGTCAGGGAAGGACTCACTTCCATCATTTCCTGTGCCGTTCCCGAATCGATATTACAGTTTGAGGGTCAGACCAAGGGCAAGCTGGGTACCCCGGAGGCCAAAAATGCGGTCGATGGCATCGTATCTGAACAGCTGACTTATTTCCTGCACGAGAATAAAGAGACGGCGACTCAGCTGATCAAAAAGATACAACGGGCGGCGATCGCCAGAGAGGCAGCCCGCAAGGCCAAGGATGAAGCCCGCAGCGGCAAGAAGTCTTCGGCCAAGGCTAAAGAGATCCTTTCCGGTAAATTAGCACCGGCGCAATCCCGCGATGCTTCCAAACTGGAGCTTTTTCTGGTGGAGGGCGATTCAGCCGGCGGTTCCGCCAAGAAGTGCCGTGATTCCTCTTTCCAGGCCATCCTGCCTTTAAGAGGCAAGGTTTTGAATACCGAAAGAGCTGCTGTTTCCGAGATCGAAAAGAACGAAGAGCTCAATACCATCATCCATTGTATCGGAGCCGGAGTGGGCCCGCATTTCAATATCGACGATATCCATTACGAAAAAGTCATCATCATGACCGATGCCGATACCGATGGCGCCCATATTCAGGTTCTGCTGCTGACGTTCTTCTATCGTTTCATGAGAGAACTTATTGAAACGGGACATGTCTACATCGCCATGCCGCCGCTATACGGGGTCATGAAGAATAAACAGACCATCTATCTGTATTCCGATGAGGAACTAAATGAATTAAAAAATCAGATGGGTGAAAGGATGGAAATACAGCGTTACAAGGGCTTAGGTGAAATGGATGCCGATCAGCTTTGGGATACGACCATGGATCCGGCCAAACGGACTTTGATCCAGGTTTCGATCGAAGATGCGGCCCTTTGTGAAAGAAGGATCTCGGTTTTGATGGGCAACAATGCCGAGATCAGAAGAAAGTGGATCGATGACAATATCGATTTCACTTTGGAAGAAGACTATAGAGTGACAAGGAATGGCTAAGAGAAAGAAAGAAGAGATCATCGAGAATTTTCTGAATGAAACATTGGACGATATCATGTCCGATCGTTTTGGCAGTTATTCCAAATATATCATCCAGGAAAGAGCTCTGCCTGATGCCAGAGACGGTTTAAAGCCGGTCCAAAGAAGGATCCTTTATTCCATGTATATCGATGGCAATACTTTTGATAAGCCCCACCGCAAATCGGCCAAGACGGTCGGTTCGGTCATGGGCACATTCCATCCGCATGGCGATTCTTCGATCTATGAAGCGATGGTCAGAATGTCCCAGGACTGGAAGATCAATGTGCCTTTGATCGATATGCACGGCAACAACGGTTCGATCGACGACGATCCGCCGGCAGCCATGCGTTATACCGAAGCAAGGTTGGCCAAGAATGCCGAACTCTTGCTGGATGACATCGATTACGATTCCGTCGCCATGACCAACAATTATGACGATACTCATCTGGAACCTACGGTATTGCCGGCCAGATATCCTGTCTTGCTGGTAAACGGTTCGACCGGTATCGCTTCCGGTTATGCGACCAATATCGCACCGCACAATCTGCACGAGATCGTTGAAGCGACGATCTATCGTCTGCAGAATCCGGAATGTTCCCTGGAAGAACTGATGGAATTTGTCAAGGGTCCCGATTTTCCGACCGGTGCCATCGTACAGGGCAAGGAACAGATCAAAGAAGTTTTTGCGACCGGCAAGGGCAAGGTGGTCGTGCGTTCCAAATGCGAGATACTCGAAGGAAAGACCGGTTCTTCGATCATCGTTACTGAGATCCCTTATGAAGTGATCAAATCATCGCTGGTCAAGAAGATCTCCGACATCTATCTCTCCCGGCAGATCGAAGGCATCGTCGATGTCCGCGATGAATCGGGCAGGGACGGTCTAAGGATCGTCATCGAATGCAAGAAAGATGCCAACTGTCAGCAGATCCTCAATTATCTTTACAAGAATACCGATCTGCAGATCAATTATTCCTATAACAATGTCGCGATCGTCAATCATAAACCGGTCCTGATGTCCTTGGCTGCCGCTTTGGACGCTTTCATCGAGCATCGCCGGGAAGTAGTTTTGAACCGTTCGCGTTATTTAAGAGACAAGAAGATGGCGCGACTGCACATCATCGAAGGCCTGATCAAGGCCATTTCGATCCTGGACGATGTCATCGCCCTGATCAGAAAATCCAAAGACAAGAAGGATGCCAAGGAAAGACTTAAGAGTGCTTTCTTATTTACCGAGGAACAGGCCGAGGCCATCGTGTCTTTGCGTTTGTATCGTCTCTCTTCGACCGATATCATGGTTCTAAAGGAAGAGAATGCGACTTTAGTCAAAGAGATCGCTGAACTAAATGCGATCCTTTCTTCCAAACAAGTCCTGGATCAGCTGCTGGTCAAGGAATTAAAAGAAGTCAACGAGATGGAGAGTCGTCCCAGAAGGACCATCATTGAAGATGAAGTCAGTGAAGTTATCGTCGATAAGATGGCGATGATACCTAATGAACCATGTTATATATCCGTATCCAGAGACGGCTATCTCAAGCGTTTCTCGGAAAGAGCCTTCAATGCCAACCAGGGTTCCATTCCTTCGGTCAAGGAAGGGGATGCGCTTTTAGGCATCAAAGGCTGCGATACTTTGGATACGTTACTGCTGTTCTCAAATAAGGGCAATTACGCCTATGTTCCTATCTACAAGATCGATGAATGCAAATTCAAGGATATCGGCAAGCACGTCTCTCATTATGTCCGCATGGAGGGCATGGAGAAATTCGTAGGAGCCATCATCGTCAAGAACTTCGATACTTTCGCTTTTGTGGTCACCGCCACCAAAAACGGCATGATCAAGAAGTCTTCTTTGCCGCGTATGAACGTGGAAAGATCCTCGAAGGCTCTGACCTGCATGAAGCTTAAACCCAGTGATGAGCTGGTATCGGTATGTGTCTGTTATGATGATGACGATCTGATCCTGTTATCCAAGGACGGCTATTGCAACCGCTATTCATCAAAGATCATTTCCGATCTGGCGGCCAAAGCCCAGGGTGTCATGGGCATGAACGTCAAGGCTGACGAATTGTCTTGTGTCGTTGCTGACCATCATGATGGTAAAGAGCTGCTGATCGCGACCGACAAGGGCGGTTTCAAGCGGATCCACCTCGAAAATCTGGATCTGACATCCCGCAATACCAAAGGCTATCGCGTCTTCAGACAGATCAAATCCAGACCTCATGGCATCACTAATGCCATGATGGTTTCCAGCTACAACGCCTTCTACATTTACAATGAAGGTCAATTGGATGAGATGGCCGTTTCGGAAGTTCCGTTCATGGATCTTGAACAGTCCTTCTCCAATCCGCGTGATCTCAAGGAGAACTATTTCATCCTGCGCAAGGATATGAGCGATATCGACGATGTACAGATCGTGGATATTCCGGAAGGTTACTATTCTTCCCAAGCATCAGAGGAGACCCAGACTTCACTATTTGACTGATATGGCATTATTCAGACCTAAACAGATCTTAAATATCTTTACCGATCTAGATATGGCTTATTATCGTGAAAAAGGTTTTGACACGATCCTTTTGGATGTCGATAATACCATTGCGGTACCCAATACCGGTGGTTGCGATGAAAGAGCGGCGAAGTTCATTCAAAAGCTCAAGGAGCATGGCTATAGAGTCGTCATCTTTTCCAACAACAACGAGAAACGTGTTAAGATGTTCATCGGCGATATCGACGTCGATTACTGGTATCTGGCTTTGAAACCGCTGCCTTTTTCCTATCTGGCGGTATGTAAGAAGATGAAGACCTCTCCCAAACGGACGCTGGTCTTAGGCGATCAGCTGATCACGGATATCCTGGGGGCCAATCTGAGCGGGTGTTACGGCATCTATTGCAAGCAGCTGCAGGAAAAGGATTCGAAAATGACGGCGTTCAACAGACGCTTTGAAAAAATGATTTGGAGATACGTTTTGCATGAAGAAGTGTAAGGGCTGCGGTATCGAGCTGCAGACAAAGAACAGGGAAGCCGTAGGCTATGTCGTCGACCTGGAACAGGATTACTGTCAGCGCTGTTTCAGACTGTCCCACTATGGCGATACGACTTATCTGAAGACCAATTATGTCTCTAACGAGAAGATCTTTCAGATCTACAAGCGCTACAGCGGTTCTTTGATTGTACTGATCGTCGACATCCTGGATGCCTTGTGTCTTAGAGATGACGATCTTTTAGAGATCTTCAAAGATCAGGATGTCTTACTTATCATCAACAAGACCGATCTTCTGCCCGAAAATATCAATGAAAAGAAGATCGATAAGATCTTCTCGAAGATGCTATTTGATCTGAATAAGAAGTATCGCAACATCAAAGCGGCCTTGCTGACAAATAAATATGAAGGAGCCTTCAATGATCAATTCCTTAATATCCTAAAAGATCTTGAAGTCCGCAATGTCGTCTTTGCCGGAAGAGCAAATGCCGGCAAGTCTTCATTAATAAATAAGCTGCTTCATTCCAACGATCTGACTACTTCGATCTATCCGGGTACGACCCTGGAAGAAGTTGTCATCGATTATAAGAACTACCGCTTCATCGATACGCCGGGTCTAGTCGATGTGAATAACTACGCGACTTATCTTAATGTGGAAAAATATAAACTGTCCAAGATCGATAAGACGATCAAACCGCAGATCTTTCAGCTGAATGAACCGCAGTCCTATTTCTATTTCGGACTTTTAAGAGTCGATATCATTCCCAAAGACAAGGCTTCGATCAGTTTCTACATCAATAACAACAACAAGATCCACCGTACGAAATACGAAAACGGCGACGATTATTATCAGAAACATTATTGCGAATTCATCCTGCGGGTCAAGCCCTTAGGCATTACGGATTATTCGATCAAAGATTCCAAGACCATTATCATCAAAGGCCTTGGCATTATCAAGATCAATGGCGAATGTTTGGCCTATGTGCATTCGCTGGCGAATTGCCGCTTATATGATTGCAAGGAGGAAATATGATCCTTTCCGGAAAACAGAAAAGATATCTGCGTTCTTTGGCCGTCAATGAAAAAGCCATCTTTCAGATCGGCAAGGAAGGGCTGAGTGAGAACCTGTTTGATTCATTGAATGAAGCTTTGAAAGCCCGAGAACTGGTCAAGGTCTCCGTTTTAAAGACCTGTGAGATCGAATTAAATGAGATCGTGATCGATCTGTGTGCTCACAGTGGTGCCCAACTTGTCCAGGTCATCGGCAAGACCATCGTCTTGTACAAGCCGGGCAGGCCCAAAAAGATCATCCTGCCATGAAGAGCGAAGACATCAGTTTTGATGATTTCATGTCCCTTGATCACAAGCTGCGCAAAAAGATCCTGAACGATCCCGAACTGCTCAAGCCTCTGATCGCCAAAAACATGAAAGCATCGCGCTATAAGCATTCCTTGTCGGTAGCTCAGGTTTGTAAAGATCTGGCAAAAAAACATCATGTCGATCCCGACAAGGCTTATATGGCCGGTCTCTTACATGATGTATGCAAGTTCCCGAATGATGAGGAAAGCAAGGAACTGGAAGAATATCTTCGCTATTACGATCCCGATAAACTAAATGGTGCCAAAGGCATCTATCACAGCTGGGTGGCACCGTATTATCTTAGAGAAAAGACCAATTTCCATGACCGCGATATCCTCAATGCGATCTACAATCATACGATCTGCAATTCCCGGGATAAACTGTCCATGATCCTTTATATCGCGGATAAAAGAGAACCCTTAAGAGGGATAGATGACGATATCCTTAAGATCGCCGAAAAAGATCTTAAGAAGGCATTTGAAATGCTGAATAAAGATGTAGAGAGGTACATAAAAGAAGTAAAGAATGAAAGATTTGTTGAAAATAGCATATGACGCCATGGATGAGAAGCTGGCCAGCGATCTGCTGGTGATCGATTTCCGCAAACAGTCACCGTTTCTGGAATATTTCATCATCGGTACGGCCAGGAACTACCGGATGGCTGCTTCGATCATTGAAAACGTGGAAGACAAGGCCTTGGAGGCAGGGTTTGAAGTCAAACATGTCTATAAGGACGATTCCAAGTGGCTGCTTATCGATTTAGGCGATGTAGTATGTCATGTCTTCTATGATGGACAAAGAGAATATTACAATCTGGAAGGATTATGGAAGGATCTGCCAATAGTAAAAATGTAAGCAACTATGAGATGCTTGCCCAATACTACGATGAGCTTCTTCAGGATGAAGAGGCTTTAGGTCTGTGGCTTGAATATATCGAAAAAGAAAAGCTTGAAACCGTTCTGGAACTGGCTTCCGGTTCGGGGGTGATGGCAGGTATTTTGAAAAGAAAGGGCTATGAGGTCACAGCTTCGGACATCTCTCCGGAGATGAAAGAGGCATCCAAGGTCAATTTCGATGGGGAATATCTGCTTCTTAATATGACCGATTATCATCTGAACAAGAAATTCGATCTGATCCTTTGTATCTGCGATTCGATCAACTATCTTTACGAAGAAGAACTCAAGGATTTTTTCAAATGTGCCTATGAACATTTAAACGAAAACGGCCGCCTGATCTTCGATATGCATCATAAGAAGAGACTTGAAGAGTTTGCGGAGCAGTATATCGAAGAAGGCTACGTCAAAGATACGGCTTATCAATGGACGATCATGTCCGATGAATATGAAAACATCATCAGTGAACATTTCACTTTCTATACGCCTGATGGGATGATACAGGAACATCACAGCCAGAACGTCTTTGATCCGGATAGGGTAAAAGAGATCATGGCCGAGTATTTTGATTGCGAGATGATCATGGATTTTGTCGAAGATGAAAAAATATTGACAGTGGGGTACAGAAAATGATTGCAGTAATTTGTGCAATGAAAGAAGAACGCGATGCTTTGCTTAGAATGATGAAGGAGACGAAGGTCAAAAAAGGCAAGAAGCTCTTATATCATGGGGAAGCACTGGATAACGAGTATTATGTCGGCAAGATCGGCAAGAAGGAGATCGTGTTATGCCGTTGCGGCGTCGGTCAGCTTTATGCGGCACTTTCGACCAATCTGCTGATCGAAAAGTTCAAACCGGAACTGATCATCAACCTGGGCGTGGCCGGTTCTTTAAGTGAAGACGTCCATGTCTCTGATCTGGTAGTTTCGGATAAGGTCGCCAACTGGCGTTTTGACGTACCAGGCTGGGATCGTAATGAGGATTCCTATTACTGCAGTTTCAATTGCGATGAAAGGGTAACTAAGATCGTATCAAAACTCAAGATGGAAAACGTCCATTGCGGTCTGATCGTAACGGGTGATGAATTCATCTATAAAAAGAGTCAGGTCAAAGAGATCAAACGCTTCTATCCCAGGAGCTTATGCGGCGAGATGGAAGGCTATGCGATAGCCGGAACGGCCTATGCCCATGGCATCCCGGTAAGCATCATCAGATCCATTTCCGATGAGACACTGGTTTCGGGCAATTTCAAGCAGTTCGATTTCAATCTGGAAAGCGTCTGCGAAAAAGCGGCTACGCTGTGTAAGGAAGTCATCAAGAGGTATTAAATGAAGAAGTGGTACAGGGAGTCCTATTTCGATCGCAAGATCTGGGTCCTGGAGAATTTTGACAAGCTGGGGCTAAGTGCTGATGAGACACTGCTGGTGCTGCTTATCGATCTGTGCAAGCAGTCTCATAAGACCATCACCTACGATTATCTGACCCAAAAGCTGCATAAAAGCAATCGCGAGATCGATCAGATGATCGCTTCACTGGTAGCCAAGCATTATCTGAAGCTGACGACCAATGCCCGCGGACTGGTCTTTGATATCGAAGGGATCTTCGAATTCGATCCGGAAAAATACGAGATCAGCGAGAATGGCGATCTTTATGATACGGTCTCGGAAGTTTTCGGCAAGCCTTTGTCGTCAAGCGAACTGCAGAAGATGAACGATCTGATCGAAGAGTATGGCCAGAAGGCTTTCATGGAAGCGTTAAGAGTTTCGGAAGCCCAGCGTAAGGTCAAGATGGCCTATATCGAAGGGGTTTTGCGCAATGAAAAAAACTGAACTGATCATCAAAAGTCTCGATGAGCTTTTTCCTGATGCGCATTGCGAACTTGAACATAAAAGCGATTTTGAACTGCTCATCGCGGTCGTGTTGTCCGCTCAGACTACCGATCAAAGAGTCAATTCCGTTACGCCGGATCTTTTTGAAAGATATCCCGATGCCAAATCTTTAGCCAAGGCCAAACTTGAAGATGTCGAAGACATCATCAGACCCATCGGTCTTTACCATAACAAGGCTATAAATATCATCAAACTGTCTAACGCCCTGGTCGATCGCTTTGATGGCCAGGTGCCAAGTAACAGGGAGGAACTGGAAGCTTTGCCCGGGGTTGGCCGAAAGACAGCCAACGTCATCTTGAGCAACTGTTTCGATGTTCCGGCCTTTGCGGTCGATACCCATGTTTCAAGAGTATCCAAACGTCTGGGTATCGCGGATGAAGATGATGATGTAAATAAGATAGAAGAAAAACTGATGAGAAGCTTTCCCAAAGACAAGTGGGGAAGACTTCATCATCAGTTCATATTCTTCGGACGCTATAAGTGCAAGGCTGTCAAGCCGGATTGTGCAGACTGTCCTTTAAAGAGCATCTGTCATCACTTGGCGTGATAGAGTTTCTTGGTCTGATAGATCGGATCCATAGTTAGGTGCATGCCTAACTTTTTAAATGTGTTGACATCGACCTGCGAAAGGATGACCGAGGAATGGACATCGCAACCCTTGAGCTTATCCAAAGCCTTTAAAGCTCTATCGCAGATATCGGAAGTGATCGAGTCGACCGCCAAAGCGATCAGCACTTCATCGGTATGCAAACGGGGATTGTGACCATGGAGATATTCCGTCTTTAACTCCTGGATAGGGGTCAAAACCTTTTCCGAAAGCAGGTGGACATCAGGGATGTCGCCGGCGATCTTCACCGCATTCAACAAAGCAGCTGCGGAAGCACCCATCAGTTTGGATGTCTTGCCGGTAATGATCTGACCGTTATATTCGATAGCCACGGCCGGTTCCTTGGTCTTTTTGGCCAGCTCATTGGCTTTGACTGCTACGAGTCTATCGTTTTTGGTGACGCCGACTTTATTCATGATGGTATCCATCTTGTACAGGACTTCTTCGCTCAAATAGTCACGGCGGACATCGATCTCGGTATCGTAATAACGTCTGATGATCTCGTCTTTGGCCGCTTTCTGGCAGACCTCATCATCGCAGATGCAGTTGCCGACCATGTTGACGCCCATATCGGTCGGAGACTTGTAGATCTGTTTGCCCATGATCTTGTTGAGCAGGTCGTTGAGGACCGGGAAGACTTCGACATCGCGGTTGTAGTTGATGGCGATCTTGCCATAGGCTTCCAGATGGAAGGGGTCGATCATATTGACATCGGCCAGATCGACGGTGGCGGCTTCATAGGCCAGGTTGACCGGATGATTTAAAGGCAGGTTCCAGATCGGGAAGGTCTCGAATTTGGCGTAGCCCGATTTAAGGCCGTGTTTGTTGTCGTGGTAGATCTGGGAAAGACAGGTCGCCATCTTGCCTGAACCGGGTCCGGGGGCGGTGACGACGATGATCTCGCGGGTCGTTTCCAGGTATTCGTTCTTACCGAAACCGTTGTCGGAAAGGATAAGATCGATGTTGTTGGGATAGTTGTCGATCGTATAGTGATAGGCAACTTTGATCTTGGACTTCTCCAGATTCTTTCTGAGCTTGATCGCTTCGCTCTGTTTATTGAAATGGGTGATGACAACGCCACCGATCTGCAGATTGACCAGATTGAAGGAGTCAATGAGACGCAAAAGATCCTGTGAGTAGGTGATGCCCAAGTCGGAACGCATCTTATTTTTCTCAATGTCGTTGGCATTGATGACTAAGACGATCTCGACCTTGTCTTTCAGTTTCAGCAGCATCTTGATCTTGGAATCGGGTTCAAAGCCGGGCAGGACGCGGGAAGCGTGATTGTCATCGAAAAGCTTGCCGCCGAATTCCAGATAGAGCTTCGAGAACTTGGACACTCTTTTGGCGATATTCTGCGACTGCAGTCTCAGGTACTTTTTGTTGTCAAAACCGATATTTTTCATAACTAAAAGTATATAACAAAATCTTTGGCTTGTGGGTACCCATTTTGTAAAAAAGGAGAAAAATAAAGAAGGCTAGGAATGGTAGAATATTGTTATGGATCAAAAGAGCTTTTTCAGCCATTACCCCGAAAGAAAAAAGGATTCCAATAAATATGACAACGGTGTCGTAGCTTTCCTTTCGGGTTCCTACGGTATGGCCGGTGCCGCCTATTACAATCTCATCGGCGCCAGAAGTGTGGGTGCTTCCTACGTTCATTCCTATCTGCCTGATTCGATCTATCCCATCGTTGCCACCAATGAGATGTCGGCGGTCTATCATCCCTATAACGATTCTAAAACGGATATCTTTCCGCAGACCGCTTTCAATAAGCTCAAAGCGATAGGCGTCGGTTCCGGCATCAACAATCTGCCGCATCAGAAAAAATATCTCGAATACATCATTAATTTTGCGGATATACCCACGATCGTCGATGCCCAGGGCTTAAAGATACTAAGCGAAAATGATGAATTGTTTTCATATAGCGATAAACTGATCCTGACACCGCATCTGGGAGAGTTTTCAATTCTCAGCGGTTTGAGTACCGATCAGATCATGAAAGATCGGGTAAATATCGCGTCTAAATACGCCAAAGAAAAGGGCGTCATCCTGGTCTTGAAAGGGCCTGAGACACTGGTCGTTTCAAAAGAAGGTGAGGTCCATGTCAACGACAGCGGCAATGAAGTTTTGGCCAGGGCAGGAAGCGGCGATGTGTTGTGCGGCATGCTGACGGGAATGTGTGCTCTGTATGAAGATCCTTATCAGGCCTGTATCGATGGGGTCTGGCTGCATGGCCATCTTGCGGATGTTTATGCAGCTGGAAAAGGGACGGAAATATTCGATCTTTCCTTATATCCGACACTGGCTGCCGACTTCTTTGGCAGGCGCTAGAATAATAAGTTAATAGGACTACTGGTTAGCCTTTACTAACCGTTATGTTATTATGATATAATTCTCTTGTAATTTGATATCAAAAACTCAATGTTTTTGCATGGATTTTATCGAGCGATAGGAGGATAAAATAATGGCTCACTTACAGGAAGCGGCTGTTAAACAGATCAACGAGATCTGTGATCGTTATGTCAACGAAGAGACACCGCTCATGATGATTTTGAGTGACATTCAGAAGGAATATGGCTATATTCCGCTGGAAGTACAGGAGCTTGTTTCCGAAAGAACAGGTATCAGCGTTGCTGAAATCTATGGCGTTGTCACTTTCTACTCATTCTTCTCTTTGAAGCCAAAAGGAAAGAATGTTGTCGGCTGCTGTCTGGGTACGGCTTGCTACGTCAAGGGTGCTCAGAATGTCATCGACAAGTTTTCGGAGATCCTGGGTATCAAACCGGGTGAAACTTCCGAAGACGGTCTGTTTACGCTTGATGCATTGCGCTGCATCGGTGCCTGCGGTATTGCTCCGGCAGTACAGATCAACGGTACGGTCTATCCCAAGATGTCTGTTGACAAGGTAGCAGCTCTAATCGAGCAGTACAAGAATGAAGGAGAGCACTAATGTCAGAACTGATTCGTAATTTTGAAGAATTGGAAGCCAGGCAAGCTGCTTGCACCAAATGCCTGAATGACAAGTTTACCGGCAGCGATGGCAAGCGTCATATCGTGCTGTGCGGTGGTACCGGCTGTCTGTCATCTCATTCAGCCGAGATCAGAGAGAAGTTCGTTGAAGTGATCAAAGAAGCAGGTCTTGCTGACAAGGTAACGGTCAATCAGGTCGGCTGCTTCGGATTCTGCTCGCAGGGTCCTTTCGTAAAGATCTTCCCGGAAGATACGCTTTACAAGATGGTCACACTGGAAGACGTCGAAGAGATCGTCGAAAAAGATCTCAAGAACAATGAGATCGTCGATCGTCTGCTTTACGTCGACCCCAGAACACATGAAAAAGTTACAAAACAGGACGACATCGAATTCTATAAGAAACAGTTGCGTATCGCTTTACACGGCTGTGGTGCGATCGATCCCGAGAATCTCGATGAAGCTCTGGGTGCCGAAGCCTTCAAGGGTCTGGCCAAGGCTTTGAAGATGGACCGCAAGGCTGTCATTCAGGAAGTTCTTGATTCTGGTTTGAGAGGCAGAGGCGGTGCCGGTTTCCCGACTGGCCGTAAATGGTCTTTCGTTCCGGATGTTGAAGGTCCTAAATATCTCGTCTGTAACGGTGATGAAGGTGACCCGGGTGCATTCATGGACCGTTCGATCCTGGAAGGCAATCCGTTTGCCGTCATCGAAGGTATGATGATCGGCGGTTACGCCATCGGCGCACAGAACGGTTACTTCTATGTCAGAGCCGAATATCCTATCGCGGTTAACCGCTTAAGACAGGCGATCAAAGCCATGGAAGAAGTCGGATTGCTTGGTGACAACATCCTGGGTACCGATTTCAGTTTCAGAGTCCATATCAGACTCGGTGCCGGCGCCTTCGTCTGCGGCGAAGAGACGGCCTTACTTAACTCTATCGAAGGCAAGCGTGGTATGCCTAGACCCAGACCTCCGTTCCCGGCTGTCAAAGGTCTCTGGGGCTGCCCGACCTGCGTCAACAACGTCGAGACCCTGGCCAACGTTCCGTATATCCTCAGAGAAGGTGCAGCCAAGTATGCGACTGTCGGTACGGAAAAATCCAAGGGTACCAAAGTCTTCGCTCTGGGTGGCAAGATCAACAACGTCGGTTTGGTCGAAGTTCCGATGGGCACGACTTTGAAAGAACTGATCTACGATATCGGCGGCGGTATTCCTAACGACAAAGAATTCAAGGCTATTCAGACCGGCGGTCCTTCCGGCGGCTGTCTGACGGCTAAAGACCTCGATACTCCGATCGACTACGACAACCTGATCGCAGCCGGTTCGATGATGGGTTCCGGCGGTGCCATCGTCATGGATGAAGACAACTGTATGGTCGACGTCGCTAAATTCTATATGGAATTCATTTGCGATGAATCATGCGGCAAGTGCTCACCATGCCGTATCGGTACCAAGAGGATGCTGGAGATCCTGACCAGGATCACCGAAGGCAAGGGCACAATGGATGACCTCACCGCTTTGCAGGAACTGGCCAATAACGTCAAGACCAATTCACTCTGCGGTCTGGGCCAGACGGCTCCTAACCCGATCCTTTCTACGATGGCTTCATTCATGGATGAATACATCGCTCATATCCAGGACAAGAAGTGTCCGGCTCATGTCTGCAAGAACCTGATGGTCTATGTCATCGACAAAGACAAGTGCTTTGGCTGTCAGATGTGTGCGAAAGGCTGTCCGGCTGATGCGATCCATCACATCACTCCGCAGTATATCGCTCCGGGCAAGAAGTTACCGGCTATGTACATCGATGCTGACAAGTGTGTCAAGTGCGGAGCTTGTATCGCTACATGTAAGTTCGGCGCGATTTCCAAGCAGTAGGAGGGAGAAAAGATGGAATTAATTAATATCACGATTGAAGGCCAGCCTTATCAGGTAGAAAAGGGCCTTACGATCCTTGAAGCCGCCAGGAAGTGCGGTTATGAGATCCCTTCGCTTTGTGCTTTCAATCATGGCGAATGTTCACTGGCGTCTTGCCGTGTCTGTCTGGTCGAAGCACAGGAAGGAAAGGGTCCTTACAGACTCGTTGCTTCATGTGTCTATCCGGTCTCCGATGGCATGAACATCATGATCGGTTCGCCCAAAGCAACGGCTGCCAGAAGGACTTCCGTTGAATTATTGCTTTCAAACCACAATCGCAATTGTCAGGAATGTGACAAGAACGGCAAGTGTGAATTACTGCATGTTGCGCAGGTCACGGGTGCCAGAGAGAACATGTATGTCGGTGAAAAGACACCGACGACTGTCGATATGCTCACACCTTCGATCAAGCGTGACACTTCCAAGTGTATCCTTTGCGGCCGCTGTATCGCCAGATGCGGCAGTGCCCATGGCTTATCGGTCTTAGGCTTCGAAAGACGTGGTTTCAATACGATCGTTGCTCCGGCTGAGAACAGATCATTCAAGGATTCTCCTTGTATCCTTTGCGGCCAGTGTACGACAGTATGTCCGACCGGCGCTTTGATGGAAGTTTCCGAGATCGACAAGGTCGATGCGGCCTTCAAAGCCGGCAAGCATGTCGTCGTTCAGGTCGCTCCGGCTGTCAGAGCTTCGCTTGGTGAAGAGTTCGGTTACAAGATCGGTACGCCTGTCACCGGCAAGATGATCGCCGCTTTGAGAAGACTGGGCTTCGAAAGATGCTACGACGTCAACTTCGGCGCCGACCTCACGATCATGGAAGAGGGCACGGAACTGCTGCACCGTCTGACGGAAGGCGGCACGCTGCCGATGATCACTTCCTGCTCACCGGGCTGGGTCAACTATGCCGAATACTACTATGGTGATCTTCTCGATCATCTCTCATCCTGCAAGTCTCCTCACCAGATGCAGGGTGCCATCATCAAGTCCTACTGGTCACAACAGAAGGGTTATGATCCTAAAGACGTCTTCGTCGTATCGGTCATGCCTTGTACGGCCAAGAAGTTTGAAAAAGAAAGACCTGAGATGGAACGCGATGGCGTCAAGGATGTCGATGCCGTCTTAACGACCAGAGAATTGGGCAGACTGATCAAGAGATCAGGTATCAATTTCAACAAGTTGCCTGATGAAGACTGGGATCAGGATATCATGGGCGAATACTCCGGCGCCGGCGTCATCTTCGGTGTTACGGGTGGCGTTATGGAAGCCGCTTTACGTACCGTCTACTTCAAGCTGACGGGTCATGAATACGGCAAGATCGAATTCGCTGAGGTCAGAGGCCATGAAGCCGGTATCAGAGAAGCTGCAATCGACATCAACGGCACAGTCGTAAATATCGCGGTCGCTTCCGGTATGAAGTCGGCTAAGGTATTGCTCGATGAGATCAGAGAAGGCAAGTCCAAATATCAGTTCATCGAGATCATGGGCTGCCCGGGTGGCTGTATCAACGGCGGCGGTCAGTCGTATGTCAAACCTTGCTTCTTACCGAATGAAGATGATGACATTCTCGATACCTACAAAGCCAAGAGAGCTAAGGCCCTGTATTCCGAGGATGAAAGACAGGTCGTCAGACAGTCTCATAACAACACCCAGATCCAGGAACTCTACGCTAAATTCCTTGGCGAACCTAATTCCCATCTGGCACATGAACTGCTGCACACGACGTACAACAGGGAACGCGAAAGATTCAATTAGGTCTCAGATCCAAAATTCAAAGAAGGGAAGATCATTCAAGTGGTCTTCCTTTTTTTGTTATACTTGATACTGTATGAATTACTATGATGAAACCTTAGACAGGATCAAGGGGTTGTTTGCAGAAAAGCAGTATGAAGAAGCCAAAAGGCTTATCCTAAACGAACTGGAGCTGCCTTATGTTCCCAAAGACTTTGAAGAAGAACTCTATGTACTTTTAAGAAAGATCAAGGAAGCGACTTTTCATAACGAGAGTTTAAATGATGAGGATATCGCTGAATATCTGAAGATGGATGAGATGCATCAGATGATCGCAGTTGAAGAACTCGACAAGCGAAATCTGAGAAACGAGCTGGAGATCTGTCAGAAATATCTTTCAGGTGACGGATTTCTCGATGCCAAGCTCTTGCTTATCGATTCTTTGATCAGCCAGCAGATCGATCATGTCTTTGTACTTAAGAAAAACGAAGAGCTGATCGAATTTGATCCTGCAAAACTCAAACCTGTATGCGAAGCTCAAGGTTTTAAGGCCTGTCTGAAAGCTCTGGAAGAAACATTTATGAAAGAACCGTCAATGCTGGTACTGGCTAAACAGCTGCTGTATAAGGAAGCGCTGTATGCCTTGCCATTGAATATTGAAGAAAAGGATGCTTCATATCTGGCGGAAAAGATCGAAAAGTACATCCGAAAAGCCTTTGAATGAAGCTTTTGCTAAATAAGTGCGAATAGTACCATTATTATAGAAATTAGTTTATTTAAATGATAAAATAAGTAAGACTTTAAAGGAGTAAATGAATATGTCTGAGTATAAAAAAATCGAAAATGCCAAGGCTGAACTGACCTGCACTTTGGAAGGTGAAGACTGGCAGAAAGCTAAGGATACGGCTTTCAGAAAACTGGCAAAGAAATTGGAGATCAAAGGTTTCCGCAAGGGTCAGGCTCCCAAGCATCTGGCGCAGAAGTACATCAGCAACAATGAAGTACTGCTTGATGCCGCTGAAGCATTGGCCCAGGGTGCTCTTGATGCAGCGATCAAGGAACATGAACTGACGCTGATCGACAGACCGGAACTTAAGATCGATGAAATAAATGATGACAAGTGTGTTATGACCTTTGTCTGCCCGGTTTATCCGGATATTGAACTTGGCGACTACAAGGCTTTGAAGTATGAAGTCGAAGAAGTCAAAGTCGAAGAAAAGGATATTGACGATCAGATCGCCGATCTGTTGAACAGGAAAGCTGATCTCGAACTCAAGGAAGAGGGCGAAGTCGAAGACGGCGATACGGCGGTCATCGATTATGAAGGCTTTAAGGATGATGTACCTTTTGAAGGCGGCAAGGGTGAAAACTATGACCTGGTCATTGGTTCCCATACTTTCATCCCCGGTTTTGAGGATCAGCTCATCGGTATGAAGTCCGAAGAGACCAAAGATATCTTCGTGACCTTCCCGGAACAGTATCAGTCGGAAGAACTGGCTGGCAAAGAAGCCAAGTTCACGGTCACGGTTCACGAGATCAAGAAGAAAGTTCTGCCTGAACTCAATGATGAATTCGTCAAGGAACTCAAATATGACGATGTCAATACCGTTGAAGAATTGAGAGAATACACGAAGAAGAACCTCTTATCCAGAAAAGAAGATGCGGCTAAACGTCAGGCTGATGAAGATTTCATGGATAAGCTGGCCGAGACTGTAAGTGTCGAGATCCCGGAAGTCATGACCAAGGCCGAGATCAACGACATGGTCCAGTCCTATGAATCCAATCTGATGCAGCAGGGTCTGTCTTTGACCCAGTATCTGCAGTTTATGAATCAGACTCCTGAGCAGTTCAGAGAATCTTTGAGTGAAGAAGCCAACAAACGTATCAGGATTAATCTGGGTCTTGATGCGATCGCCAAAGTGGAAGGTGTCAGCGTCGCTGATGAAGATCTTGATGGCGAATACCAGAGACTTGCCGATATGTACGGCATGGAGGTCGATCAGATCAAGAATTATGTTCCGGCGGAAACGCTCAAGGACGATCTGAGGCTGCAGAAGACTCTGGAACTGATCAAAAAATAAAGACGCTCAGCGTCTTTTGTTGAATAAAGGAGGTTTTTAATGACTAAATATTCTTATCCTTTATTATGTACCCGCGGAGCTGTCATTTTTCCGTTGCAGGACCTGGCGGTCGAAGTCGGACGTCAGCCATCCATCGATGCGGTAAACTATGCCAGTGCCTACAATATCCACATCGTCATCGTCTCCCAGAAAGACCTGACGGTCGATATACCGGGTCCCGATGATGTCTATAATTTCGGTACTTTATGCCGTATTAAGACGGTAAGAGAAAGAGACAAACATCTTAAAGTCGTCTTTACCGGTATCAGTCGCTGCCGCATAACCAAACATTTCATCAAAGAAGATGTCAATTTCGTTGAGATCGAAGATGTTCGCGATTTCGTTGAAGATGAAAGCACGATCTCCGATCTGACCAAGAGTGCTCTGGCGGAATTCAATTTGACCGCACAAAAGTTTGGCCGTCCCGGTTTTCCGGTGAGACAGTATACGGATTTTGATGCCGCTTTGGCATCCGTTCTGGTCGATACCTTTGCCCAGATCTATATCCAGAACATTGAAGACAAACAGCTCTTCCTGGAAGAAGAGAATGTCAACAGGCGTCTGGAAATGATGCTCAGACACATCGAAAAAGAAAGAAATATGGATCGGATCGAGCAGGAGATAAACGAGAAGGTCAAGGAGTCCATTGAAGACGGCCAGAGGGATTACTATCTGCGTGAAAAGCTGAAGGCCATCAGAGATGAATTGAATGGCGGAGATAGCGGTTCGGATATCGATGATCTCAGGGAGAGAGTCGAAAATGAACCTTATCCCGAAAATGTCAAGGCCAAGGCCAGAGAAGAGTTCAAGCGCTATGAGATGCTGCCGGCTTCAACTGGCGAAACCGGAGTGATCAGGACTTATCTGGAATGGCTTTTGAATGTGCCGTGGTATCAGAAATCGGTCGATAACAATGATCTGGAAGATGCTTCAAGGATCCTGGATGAGGACCATTACGGTCTGACCAAGGTCAAAGAGAGGATCTTAGAATATCTGGCGGTCAAACAGATGACCAATTCACTAAAATCACCGATCATCTGTCTGGTAGGTCCGCCCGGTGTAGGCAAGACGTCCCTGGCTAAATCGGTCGCCAGAGCTTTAGGCAGAAAATTTGTGAAGATCTCTTTAGGCGGCGTCAGAGATGAGGCTGAGATCAGAGGTCACAGAAGGACTTATATCGGTGCTTTGCCTGGACGTTTCATTCAGGGCATGAAGAGAGCCGGTACGATCAATCCGGTCTTCCTGATCGATGAGATCGACAAGATGGCTTCCGACTATAAGGGCGATCCATCCAGTGCCATGCTGGAAGTATTGGATCCCGAACAGAATTCACAGTTCTCCGATCATTATCTGGAAGAACCCTATGATCTTTCGGATGTTTTATTCATCTGTACAGCCAACTATCGGGAGAATATCCCGGCTGCCTTGCTGGATAGACTGGAGATCATTGAACTATCCAGCTATACGGAATATGAGAAGCTCAATATTGCCAAAAACCATCTGATCAAAAAACAGACGCAGCTCAATGGCCTCAATCCTTCCCAATTCAATCTGCCCGATGAGATGATCCTTTACATCATCAGGCACTATACCAGGGAAGCCGGAGTCAGACAGCTGGAAAGGACGATCGGGGCTTTGTGCCGTAAGACAGTTCTGGCTATCCTGAAGGAAAAGAAGAAGTCCGTCAAAGTATCCAAGAAGATGATAAATACCTGGCTGGGTCATGAGATCTTTGATTACGGGACCAAGGAAAAGAAGGAACAGGTCGGTGTGGTCACGGGTCTTGCTTATACGGCTTTTGGTGGCGATATCCTGCCGGTCGAGGTCAACTACTTTGAAGGCAAGGGCAAGCTGATCGTAACGGGCCAGTTGGGCGATGTAATGGTCGAATCGACCAAGATCGCCTTGGACTTCATTAAAGCCAATGCCAAGAAATACAATATTCCGATCGAATTCTTTGAAAAACACGATATTCACATTCATGTACCGGAAGGTGCCGTACCAAAAGATGGTCCTTCAGCGGGTGTAACGATCACGACGGCCTTAGTCTCGGCGATAACCTCCCGCAAGGTCAAGAAGGATATTGCAATGACCGGCGAAGTCACTTTACGTGGCAATGTCTTGCCGATAGGGGGCTTGAAAGAAAAATCCCTGGCGGCACATCGCAGCGGCATCAAGACCATCATCATTCCTAAAGGCAATGTCAAGGATCTCGATGAGATCCCTGAGACGGTCAAAGAGGAAATAAAGTATATTCCGGTCGAAAAGGTGGATCAGGTCATCGGTGAGGCACTGTTATAATGATCAGATTCATATGTTCGGCGGTCGACAAGACGGGCTTTCCGCAAACGGAAAAAGAGATCGTCTTTGTCGGTCGCAGCAATGTCGGCAAGTCTTCGCTGATCAACGCCTTATATAAGCAGAAACTGGCTTATGTAGGAAAGACGCCCGGCAAGACCAAACTGATCAATTTCTTCGATATCAATGGGGAATATACGGCAGTTGATGTACCGGGTTATGGCTATGCCAGAAGATCAAAGGCGGAAGCGGTACAGTTTGCCAGGATGATGGACGATTATTTCTCTCGTAAGGAGCTGATAAAGCTGGTCGTAATGATTGTCGATACCAGGATCGGTCTGACAAGTGATGATCTGGACATGAAGGAATATCTTGATCTCCATGATCTAAACTACGTTCTGGCTGCCAACAAGATCGATAAGCTCTCAAACAATGAACTGATGAATAATAAACACCGGTTCTTTAATGGCTATGATAATGTCGTATATGTTTCGGCAGAGAAAAAGAAGAATCTTGATCAGCTGGAAGCATATATTAAAGCACATTTGTGATATTTGCCTTTATCAGGCAGATAACATATAATTTAAGAGACGTTGAAAAGAAGAAAGTAATTCCGATGGAAAGATAGAGATATAAGGGTTGGTGGAACTTATACTGGTCGGGATGAAAATGTTGTCTTGGAGTCTGCGCAAGTACGTAAGCCTGCGTTAAAGGCAAGAGTGATAAATTAAGGTGGTACCGCGCAATTGCGCCCTTGTGGCCACCTTTTTGTTTTGGGAGGATCTTATGTTAGAAAGCAAGTACGAACCGAAGAAAGTCGAAGAAGGCAAGTATCAGCAGTGGCTCGATCGCCATTATTTCGAGTGTGGCGATATGTCCAAAAAACCTTACTGTATCGTCATTCCGCCACCTAACGTGACCGGCAAGCTGCATCTGGGTCATGCGATGGACAATACGATTCAGGACCTGCTGGCCCGTTACAACCGGCTCAAGGGCTATGATGTCCTGTGGGTCCCGGGCATGGACCATGCCGGCATCGCTACGCAAGCCAAGGTCGATGAACGTTTAAAGAATCAGGGTGTATCCCGATACGATCTGGGCCGCGAAAAATTCCTGGAAAAGGCCTGGGAATGGAAGAATGAATACTCCGATTTCATCCGTTCACAATGGGCGAAACTTGGTAACTCCACCGATTATCGCAAAGAGCGTTTCACGCTGGATGAAGGTCTTTCGGCTGCCGTCGCCAAGGTCTTTGTGACCTACTACAAGGAAGGTCTGATCTATCGGGGCAAACGGGTCATCAACTGGGATCCGGAAGCCAAGACCGCCTTAAGCAATATCGAAGTCATCCACAAGGATGTCGAAGCCTACATGTACTACATCAGATATCATCTGGTGGATAGCGATGAGACTTTTGATGTGGCAACGACCAGACCCGAAACGATGTTCGGCGATGTGTGTATCGTGGTTAATCCCAATGATGAAAAAGTCAATCATCTCATCGGCAAAAAGGCTATCAACCCGGCCAATGGCCAGGAACTTGAGATAATCGGCGATGAATATATCGAGATCGGTTTCGGTACCGGCATCATGAAATGCACACCGGCTCACGATCCCAACGACTATCAGATCGCCATCAGACACGATCTGCCGATGCCTATCTGCATGAACGAAGACGGCACGATGAACGAACTGGCCGGTGAATTCAATGGCCTGGATCGCTTTGTTTGCCGTGAAAAGCTGTTAGAAAAATATAAGGCTGAAGGAGCTTTCGTCAAAGCGGAGCAGATCGTCCACTCCGTCGGTCATTCCGAAAGGACCGGCGTCATGGTTGAACCGTATCTTTCCAACCAGTGGTTCGTTAGAATGAAACCGCTGGCTCAAGCGGTCCTTAAAGCCCAGGAAAACGAAGATAGCAAGATCAACTTCTATCCAAAACGTTTTGAAAAGACCTTCTGTCAATGGCTGGAGAACATCGAAGACTGGTGCATCTCCCGTCAGCTGTGGTGGGGACACAGGATCCCGGTCTGGTATCACAATGAGACCGGCGAGATCTATTGTGAAGTCGATCCGCCTAAAGATATCGAAAACTATCATCAGGATGAGGATGTTCTGGATACCTGGTTCTCCTCCGCTTTATGGCCATTCACCACTTTGGGCTGGCCGGAAGAAACGGAAGACTACAAGCGCTATTTCCCGACTTCCTGCATGGTCACGGGTTATGACATCATCTTCTTCTGGGTAGCCCGTATGGCTTTCTCAGCCCGTCATTTCTGCAATGACGTGCCATTTAAAGACTGCCTGATCCATGGCCTGATCAGAGATGAGAAGGGTCGCAAGATGTCCAAATCCTTAGGCAACGGCATCGATCCGATCGATCTGATCGATCAGTACGGCTGTGATGCCTTGCGTCTGTTCCTGTCGACCAACTCGACACCGGGTCTGGATATGAACTTCTCGCATGAGAAGATGCAGGCAGGCTGGAACTTCATCAACAAGCTCTGGAATGCTTCACGTTACGTGCTGATGAATTGCGATGAAAGTTATGAGTATCACAAGCCGCAGAATTATTCCGAGACCGATTCCTGGATCATCGATCGTTTGAATAAGACGATCGCTTCCGCCCGAAACAATCTCGACCGCTATGAACTGGCCATTGCCGGCAACGAGATCATCTCTTTTGTCTGGGATGATTTCTGCTCGATGTATATCGAATTCACCAAGGCGGCCTTAAACAGTGAAGATCTTAATGTCAAGCATGCGACTTTGGATACACTGATCTATGTCCTTGATGCGATCATCAGACTGCTTCATCCGTTTATTCCTTTCGTCACCGAAGAGATCTACCAGAACATCCATGGTCAGGATACTTCGATCATGACCGAGAGCTGGCCTGAGATCAATGAAGAGATCGACAAGGATAAGGCGGCTGAGATCGACAAGATCATCGAGATCATCAAGATCGCCCGTGAGATCAGAAACGAAAACGATATCAAGCCTTCCAAACAGCTCGATGTCCTGCTTGACGGTTTTGAACCTGATTCTTCACTCAAGGCTATCCTGGACAGGATGACCAAACTGGCGATCTTAAGTGAAACAGATGAAGAGACACTGGTTCGTCCGACGAGTTTTGGCGGCGTCAGGTTCATCATGAATCAGATCGTCGATAAGAAAGCGGAGCTGGAAAAGATCGAAAAGGAACTGAAACGTCTGAGCTCGGAGATCGCCAGGTCTAACGGCATGCTGTCGAATCAAAGATTCCTGGAAAAGGCTCCGGCGGAAAAAGTCGCGGAAGAGAAGGTGAAGCTGGAGAATTATCAGAATTCATACAATACGCTTCTGGAAAAGAAGAAGGAGTTCGAATAATGGACTACAAAAAAACGATCGCGGTCGGCGCTGCACTTACGGCAGCTTCCTACATGTCTTATCGGGCCATTTCGGAAGACATGTTGAACAAGGTCTTTTATCATAAGGAATTTCAGGATGAGATCGAGCAGAAATATCTGGACTGGATCTCATCTTCCAATGCCTTTCAGGTAAAAGTTAAATCTTTTGACGGGCTTAAACTGAATGCCTACAACATTCACAATCACGATGATGACCGCTACATGATCATGGTCCATGGCATCGGCCGCAACAAGTCGAGCCTGTATTCTAGAGCCTATGAATTCGCTAAGCTGGGCTATAATATCCTTCTGATCGATCAGCGGGCGGCAGGGGATTCACAAGGTGAATATTATACCTATGGCGTCAAAGAAGCTCAGGATCTGCAGCTTTGGATCTCCTATCTGACCAAAAAGTATCCGCAGACAAAGATCTGTCTTTATGGTCTTTCCATGGGAGCGGCGACCATCATGATGGCAACGGCCTATGAACTGCCGGAAAACGTCAAATGTCTAGTCGAAGAAAGCGGTTATTCTTCCATGGAAGAGGAATTCGCTTATCTGATCAAAAGAGACTATAAATTGAGCTTTACCTATCCGGTCGTCAAACTGCTTGAAAGCAAGATGGAAAAGAAGTTCGGCATGAGCTATGGGGATGTTTCACCTAAACTTTGTCTGGAAGAAAATGAAGTGCCGATCCTGTTCATCCATGGCGATGAAGACAAGACCGTACCATTCGAAATGGCGACGATCCTTTACAACCACAATAAAGGGGTCAAGAAGTACTATCCGATCCATGGAGCCGGTCATACCGAATGCAACAGCGATGAAAACTACTATCGCAATGTCGATGAATTCATCCGCACTTATCTTGGTTAAGGTCTTGGTTAAGGGATATTGAAAAACCGGGTTTAAATCACTATAATTACTTTTAGAAACCTTGAACAAGACATGACCTGTCAAAACCGTCTGAAGAGAGGATGTGTTTGGTGCAAACATCCGACAGCTGACAAGTGTTACCGCTTGGGAGTTTCTCCGTAATGGGAAGACGTTGCTCGCGTTAAGAGTTAGAGTAAGAAAATAAGGTGGTACCTCGCTTAGGCGACCTTTGGTAGCACCTTTTTATTTGGAAGGGAGATTTTTAATGATCAACATCAGGGAAGACGAAAAACTAAATGTACTGAACCATTCCTGTGCCCACCTGCTGGCTCAGGCTGTTTCGCATCTTTATCCGCATGCCAAATTCTGGGTCGGACCGGTCATCGATGAAGGCTTCTACTACGACATCGATCTGGGCGATGATGTCATCAAGGACGAAGATATCGAGCGTCTGGAAAAAGAGATGAAGAAGATCGCCAAAGACGGCAAGAGGATAGTCAGAAGAGAACTGAGCAGGGAAGAGGCCCTGGAGATGTTCAAAAATGATGAATACAAGCTCGATCTCATCAGAAACATGGATGATTCGACTGTGATCAGCTGCTACTCGCAAGGTGATTTCACCGATCTTTGTAGGGGTCCGCACGTTGAATCGGTCAAAGAGATCAAGTATTTCAAGCTGTTGAAATATTCCGGTGCCTATTGGAAGAACGATGCCAAAAACAAGATGCTGCAGCGTATCTATGGTGTAGCCTTCTATTCGCAAGAGGATCTGGATGCCTGCCTGCAGGAAATTGAAGAAGCCAAACAGCGAGACCATCGCAAGATCGGCAAGGAACAGGAACTGTTCATGAGCCATGTCCTGGTCGGTGCCGGTATGCCGATGTGGCTGCCTAATGGGGCCATCATCCGCAAACAGCTGGAAAACTACATCTACGAAAAGGAGCAGAAGCTGGGCTACGAGCATGTCTATACGCCATGTGTGGGTACCGTTGATCTGTACAAGACTTCCGGACACTGGGATCATTACAAAGACAACATGTTCCCGATGATGAAAGTCGACAACGAAGAATTTGTCTTGAGACCGATGAACTGTCCGCATCACATGCTGATATACAAGAACAAACTGCATTCCTATCGTGATCTGCCGGTCAGGATCGGTGAATTCGCAACGGACTTCCGTTATGAAGCCAGCGGTGCCGTCAAAGGTCTGGAAAGAGTCAGATGCATGTGCCAGAACGATGCCCACCTGTTCGTAACGCCGGAACAGATCGCCGATGAATTCAAGAAAGTCGTCACTTTGATCCTTGATGTTTATCGCGACTTCGGTATCAGCAATTACAAGTTCCGTCTCTCCTTAAGAGACCCTGATGATAAAGAAAAATATTTCGATGACGATCAGATGTGGAACGAGGCTGAAGCCAAATTAAGAGAAGTTTTGAATTCTTTGGATGTCAAATACTTTGAAGCAGTCGGCGAAGCCGCTTTCTATGGTCCGAAACTCGATGTTGAAGTCAAACCGGCCATCGGTCCGGAGATCACGCTTTCGACCTGCCAATTGGACTTCTTACTGCCCAGAAGGTTTGAACTGACTTATGTCGATTCCGATGGCGAAAAGAAGACACCGGTCGTTCTGCATAGAGCGATATTCGGTACTTTCGATCGTTTCACGGCTTATCTGATCGAAGAGACCAAGGGCTGCTTCCCGGTCTGGCTTTCTCCCAAACAGGCCGTTGTCATCCCGGTCCACTTTGAAAAGCAGGCCGATTATGCCTATAAAGTAAGAGATCTGTTAAAAGAATACGGTGTCAGAGTTCATGTCGATGGCCGTAATGAAAAACTGGGCTACAAGATCAGAGAAGCCCAGATGAACAAGATCCCTTATCAGATCGTCGTCGGTGATAGTGAAGTCGAAAACGGTTCGGTCAATATCCGCCGTTATGGCGTCGAAGGATCCGAGTCCATGGATCTCAACGAATTCGCCGCAATGATCGCCAAACAGATCAAAGATCGTGTATAAAAAAAATGAAGCAGATTTGCTTCATTTTTTCTTTTATAAGGTTTTCAGTTTTTCGTAGAGTTCATCAAGCGTAAGCTCTTGCGCTTTTTCATCCGTCCTGGCTTTGAATTCGACGATGTTTTCGCCAGCCTTCTTGCCGACCGTGATCCGATAGGGGATACCGATGAGCTCAGCATCGTTGAATTTGACACCCGGTCTTTCATCTCTGTCGTCCAGCATCGTTTCATAGCCTTCGCTGTTGAGCTTTTCATACAACATATTGCCGAGCTGACATTGCGTCTCGTCTTTAGTCGACATGATCAGGATGATGAACTTATAAGGAGCGATATTGTCCGGCCAGATGATGCCTTTATCGTCATGAGACTGTTCGACGATAGCCGCCATCGTTCTTCCTAAACCGATACCATAGGAGCCCATCCAGACATCCTGCAGCTTGTTTTCAACATCGGTGTACTGCAAGCCCATGGCTTTGGAGTACTTCGTGCCCAGTTTGAAGGTGTTGCCGACTTCAATGCCCTTGGTGAAGTTGAGCGGTTTGCCGCACTTGGGGCACAAATCACCCTGTTTGGCATTGACGATATCGCCACAGATGTCGTAATTGATATCTTCGGGATTGACATTGATGAAGTGATAGCCTTTTTTATTAGCACCGCAGCAGAAATTATCCATTTCCAGTACTTCATTGTCGATGACGACTTGACAATTGAGACCGATCGGTCCGCAATAGCCCGGTACGGCATTGGAGGTAGCGATGAGCTCATCATCCGCAAAGGAGATCTCCGAAGCTTTAAGGAGCTTGAGGACCTTGGATTCATTGAGTTCGCGTTCACCGTTGATAAAGAAGATCGTCAATTTGCCATCGACGTTCATTAAAAGGGCTTTAACGGTATCTTTCATATCCAGATGCAGGAATTTGGCGACTTCTTCAATAGATTCACAATTCGGTGTCTCGACTTCCTGCTTAGGTAAATGTACGGGTTTTTCCGTCTTTGGAGCTCTGACGACCTGGCCGACTTCCAGATTGGAGGAGTAGTCGCAGCAGTCGCAATAGACCAGCGTATCTTCGCCTAAAGGGGCGATAGCCTGGAATTCTTCCGATAAAAGACCGCCCATGATGCCGGTATCGGCTTTGACGATGCGGTAGTTGATACCCATCTCGTCAAAGGAAGCCTTGTAGGCATCAAACATCTTTTTGTAACTTACATTAAGACCTTTTTCATCGGCGTCGAAGGAGTAGGCGTCTTTCATGACGAATTCCTTGACTCTGACCAAACCGAAACGGGCTCTAGGTTCATCGCGGAACTTGGTCTGGAACTGATAGAGATTGAAGGGCATGTTTTTGTAGGACTTGATCATGGATTTGGCGGCGAAGGCAAAAAGCTCTTCGTGCGTGGGACCTAAGACCATGTCCTTGCCCGAACGGTCTTTGAGTTTGAAGATCGAAGGACCAAAGCCTTTCATACGGCCGGATTCTTCATAATATTCGGAAGCGATCAGGGCCGGCATCTTGAGTTCCTGAGCCCCGGCGGCATTCATATGTTTTCTGATGATAGCTTCGATCTTGTTCTGGACTCTTAAGCCCAGTGGCAGCATCATATAGACACCGCCGGAAGTTTTTTTGATGTAACCCGCCTTGACCAGAAGATTACCGGAAGGGGAATCTTCATCGCGGGAATCTTCACGCAGGGTGAAAAAGAACGATTCTTTAAGTTTCATAATTTGCTCCTTGAACTAAAATATTATAACATCAACGGTATTTGTCGAAATTCTTGAAATGGACTTTTCCGATCTGATAGAGTTCATCCTTGCCGTAATGTTCGATGATGTATCTGATCTGTCTGTCGATCTCTTCGCTGTTGGATGAACCGCGCTGGAATTTGATTTTGTATTTCTGATCCAGTTTGTCCATGTATTCCAGAAAAGCGTAACGTGAGATCATTGAACCGACCGCCACGGCCGGATACTTTTCTTCCGCCTTGGTCTCGAAGATCAGGTCATGATAGACCCGCTGTTCGTTTAACAGATAGCGGTAATAATCGGCTTCAGGACAGAACTGATCGACATAGGCAGCCTTGGGGATCTGATAGCCCTTGTCCAGCATATTGAGATAAGCTTTGTTGTGCATTTTGGCCTTGATCGAATTGAGATTTTCTTTTTCATGGACCTTGTTGTAGGTCTTATTGTCCAATATCAGCAAGGAATGTTTAAAGCGGGTCCTTAATTCCGGGCCAAGCTTTCTGATGTAGTCATCGTTTAGCTGTTTGGAATCGGTGATGTGTTTTTCTTCGATGTAAGGGTAGTCTTCCTCTTGCACGATCGCGGCACAGACGACTACCGGACCAAAGACATCACCGGTACCGACTTCATCCGAACCGGCCTGCGGGGACTTCTTACTGTCAAGGTAAGCCGAGGCATAAAAGAAGGCGTCGTTGCCCTGAAAGACTACTTTACCGCTTTTATAGATCGTGATCGTGAGATCTTCTTTCTGAATGAAAGTGTCGATATATTCGTTTTTGTTTTCTTTGATATATTCTTTGAAAGTTTCTTTGATGACGGAGATCTTTTCTTCGCTGAGTTTGAATGAAAAATTGCTCATACAATTAGTATAAAACAAAAGTTTTGATATTATTTTAGATTGCGTTAAAATTTAGATATGGTCATTCCGGAAAACTGTTATATTTTCATCTCGGGATTTATCGTCCTGATCTATCTGATCATGATCTACCTGGGCTACAAGCGGGGCTTTCTTTATGAACTGCTTTCGGTGGTCTACACGCTGGCTTCGATTTTGATCGCATGGTTCACTTCACCGGTCCTGGCTTCTCTTTTTCCGATCTTTGATCTGAACAGTCTCGATGAGAAATATGAACTTCTGAATAAGATCTATGATTTCAACAGTATCCTCAATACGATCGCTTATTTCCTGATCGTCTTTTTGATGCTGAAGCTTTTATATGTGTTTATTTCCTTGCTGGTGAAATCGTTGAATAAAGTCCCGGTGATCGGATCTTTAAACAAGACTTTAGGAGGTCTTTTCGGAATTTTCCATGCCACACTGATAACATTGGCTTTATCATTGCTCTTGTCGCTGCCGTTATTTAAAAACGGGGCACAAGTCAAAGAAAAGACCCTTTTCAAATATGTCAATTCCGCTTCCGATGAAGTTTTCAGTTATTTGGTCGATCTGATCGCCGATGCCAAGCTCAAAGATGGTGGCGAAACGATCGATATTTCTTCCTACCGCCAGGAGTTTAAGGACTGGCTGATTTCCGTTATCGACAAAAATGAGTGATTACGCAAACCTGGATCTGGATATTATAAAACAGCAGATAAGTGAACTGGCTTCCATCAAAGAGGCCAAGTCTTTTATCATGGACGAAAAGGTCTCTTTCAATCCTCTGCAGATAAGAAAGAACGTCTCCTTGACCAAAGAAGCGATGCAACTGCTCAAACAGGATCTGAATCTTTCTTTTGACGGGATCTATAATGTTGATGATCTGTTGTTAAAAGCAGACAAGGGTATGGCATTGTCCGGCATCGAGATCAGAAACGTCCTGGTCTTTCATAATCACTGCAACCGGATCAGAAAGATCTTCGAACGTTTTGAAGAAGAACTTTCCTTAAAAGATTTCACCGATTCGTTAAATATCGAAACGCATGTCTTTGACAAAGTCGAGGACTGTATCGACAACAATGGCGAAGTAAAGGATGATGCTTCCGAGCGGCTGGCTAAGATAAATGCCGATCTGGCCAAATGTGAGAAGGATCTTTACAACCGGGCCTACAGTTTCATCGATAAACATGCTTCCTCTTTGCAGGAACCTTCTTTCTATCTGCGCAACGACAGGATCACTTTCCTGATCAAGAATTCCGATAAAAACAAATATCAGGGCTATGTTTATGGAACATCTTCTTCCGGCCTGGCCTTTTATGTGGAACCGGCTTCCTTCATTGAGGCCAATAACCGCAAGATATCTTTGATGCAGGACAGAGAAGACGAGATCGAAAAGATCCTGCGTGAACTTTCCTATCTGATCGCTTCGATCGCGGAAGAATACCTGCATAATTTTACCTCGCTCATGCAGCTGTGCGTGATCTTTGCCAAGGCCAATTACGGCATGAAACACGCGGGTATTCTGGCTGAGTTAAGTGATGGACCTTATTTCTGTTTCAAGGATCTTTGCCATCCCTTGATTCCGGAAGATAAGGTGGTATCCAATACCTACCGTCTGTTTGAACCTTATAAAGGGATCGTCATTTCCGGTTCCAATACCGGCGGCAAGACTGTTTCGCTAAAATCGATCGGACTTTCGATCCTGATGACTTATCTGGGTATTCCGATCATCGCCAGCGAAGCTGAAGTTCCTTTCTATCGCAATATCTTTGTCGATATCGACGACAACCAATCCATCGCCGATTCTTTATCGACTTTCTCGGCTCATATCAAAAACATCAACGACATCCTTTCTAAGGCCGATGAAAAGGGTCTGATCCTGATCGATGAGCTGATTTCCGGTACCGATCCCAAGGAAGCTCAGGCCATCTCTTTAGCCATCTTAGATAAGATCAAACAGATCGGTTCGCAATTCATCATCACGACGCACTTCGATGACATCAAAAACTATTCCTATGAGGATGAACAGATCCTTTTATCTTCAGTGGGCTTTGATCTGAAGACTTTGAATCCTACTTATCACTACTACGAAGATTCGGTCGGTTCTTCCAATGCGCTGGAGATCGCTTCCCGCTTTTTTGACGATGAAGCGATCATTGAAAATGCCCGTCATTATCTGGAGAAAAACAAGTCCGACATCGATGAGATGATGGATAGACTGGCCAATCAACTGCAGGAAAACGAAGATTTAAAGGAAGAACTGCATAAAAAAGAAATTGAGCTTGAGGAAACGATAGAAGAATACGATCTGAAGATCGAAACTTTTGAAAAGGAAAAAGAAGAATTGAAAATCAAATATCTAAAACAGCTTGACGAATATATCGAAGAGGTCAAGGAAAAGGCTTTGGAAAAGCTGGAAAGCATCAAGGAAACACATAAGGACAACAAGGTCGTCGAAGAGATCACAGAACTTGCTAGCGAAGTACCGGCCAAAGAAGAAAAGGTGGAATTCAAGGTCGGCGACAACGTACGCATCAAAGACAACGAACAGATCGGTGTCATAACTTCGATAAACAAAGACAACGCTTCGATCAATATCCGCGGTCTGACGGTAAGGACCAGACTGTCCGATCTGACTTTGATGCCCAAAGTCAAGAAACAGGAGACCAAAGTTACCAGTGCGAGATACAGAAGGGTGCCTTCCGAAATCAATCTGGTGGGTCAAAGAGTCGAAGACGGTCTGGTGATGATGGAAGAGTATCTGGATAAGGCCAATGCGGCCAAGATGTCTTCGGTGAAAGTGATACACGGCATTGGGACGGGTATCTTAAGAAAAGCTCTGCGGCAGCGTCTGGCCAAGCTTTCCTATGTCAAAACATATAAAGACGGCGACTATTACGACGGCGGCAGTGCCGTGACGATCGTGGAGTTCAAATGAATCAGCTCAAAGAAAAGCTTTCCACGCTTCCCAAGAAGCCGGGCGTTTATCTGCATAAAGACAGCGAAGGAAAAGTCATCTATGTCGGTAAAGCGATCAATCTTTTCAATCGCGTAAATTCCTATTTCCGCGGAGCTCACGACTATAAGACGACCAAACTGGTTTCCAATATCGCCGATTTCGACTACATCGTCACCAAGTCGGAAAAGGAAGCGCTGATCCTGGAATACAACCTGATCAAGGAATATGATCCCAAATACAATATCGTCTTCAAAGACGACAAGTCCTATCCTTATATCCTGCTTAAAGACTGTCCTGAGCCTTATGTTTCGGTCGTCAGACTGAAAAAGAAGTCCCGCTACAAAGGAAAACTCTACGGTCCGTTCCCCGATGTCGGAGCCGCCCGCAATATGGTCGAACTGATCAACAAGCTATATCCGACCCGCAAGTGCGAGACTTTAAAGAAGGACCTGTGTCTTTATTATCACCTGGGTCAATGCCCCGGTTATTGCAAGCTCGAAGTTGATGAAGACTATTCCCGTAAGATCAAGGATGATATCATCGGTTTTCTGGATGGCGACAGCAGGGAGATCGTCAATTCCTTAAAAGAAAAGATGAATGAGGCTGTCGAAAAGCTCGATTACGAGAATGCAGCCTATTACCGTGATCTGATCGAAGATGTCAAACAAACCAATCTTAAACAGGATGTACAGAAAAATAATCGGGAGAGTTTCGATGTTTTCAACTATTATGTCGAAGACGGCTATATCGCCATCACCGGCTTATTCGTGAAAAACGGGAGACTTTTATCTTCCGATAAATTCATTGATTATCTGGTGTCCGATCCGGAAAACTTCGTTTCATCATACATCTATCGTTTTTATGAGATCAATGAAAAGCCTAAGAAACTTTACTTGCCCAAGGAACTGATGGGTTATCTGAGTGAAGTGTACGACTGCGCTACCGTAGCCAGAGGCTACAAATATCAGCTGTTAAAACAGGCACAGACCAATTGCATCGAATCACTCAAGCAGAATAAGAAGATCATCACCCGCAAGGAAGACTACGATCAGCAGCTGGATGAAGAATTCAAACGGATCTTCAATAAAGAAATCAGAACGATCGAACTCTTCGATAACTCTCACACCGGTGGTGCCAATACGGTCGGAGCCATGGTGGTCTATAAGGATTTCCATCCTTCCAAGAAGGACTATCGGCTTTTCAAACTGGAAGATTCGGCCGATGATCTCGCTTCAATGAAAGAAATGCTATACCGGCGCTATTTCCGGGTACTGAAAGATAATCTTGAAAGGCCGGATTTACTGATCGTGGATGGTGCCAGGATACAGATCGATTGTGCCAAGGAGATCATCTCTTCTTTGAACATGGATATCACCATCGTCGGTTTAGGCAAAGACGATCATCACAACACTTCCTACATGATGAACAGCGACTATGAGATCATCGATGTCAAAAAGGACTCCAATCTCTTCTTTTTCCTGACCAACATGCAGGATGAAGTCCACCGCTTTGCGATCACTTATCACAAGAAACTGCGTCAGAAAGCCATGTACAAGTCCGTGTTGGATGATATCGAAGGCCTGGGTCCCAAGACCAGGATGAAACTGCTTCGCAAATACAAGTCCATTTCCAATCTCAGGACTTTGTCTTTAGAGGAACTTCAGACCGTTTTAAATGCCAAGGTCGCCGAGAGATTGTATAATAAACTAAGAGAAGATGCTTAAGAACATTTCCGATTACTTGTCTTTAATGACCCTGATCTTCATGACGGGCTATGCGATACATGCCTTTCTTTTGGCGATCATCTCTAGAGAAAAGGACGATACTTCGGTTTCGCGGATCGACCTGATAAAAGATTACATAAATAACGAGGAAGAATGATGGATAGCAATACATTGCTGATAGTGATGGCAGCTCTTTTTGTAGTTTCGATCATCATCATTCTGCTGATCGTTTTAAACAATTCCAAAAGGACCAACGATCTGCATAACGAACTTAGCCGTTCGATCTACGAGATCCGTTCGCAACTCAATAAAGATATCGCCGATCTCAATCTCAGCATCAATGGCGAATTCTCTGATATTTCCGAACGGATCAATTCCAATATCATCCAGACTCACAAGGCTTCTAATGAAGTCTTCAATACGATCAATGAGAAGATGGTCAGGATCGATGAAGCGCAAAGAGGTCTCAGTGAATTATCCAAAGACGTCCTATCTTTGCAAGATATCCTGACGGACAAGAAAAGCAGGGGGAGTTTCGGCGAAGTGGAGCTTTATTCCTTACTGGAAGCCGCTTATGGAAATAACAGTGAACTCTATGCCCGTCAATACAAGCTGTCCAACAACGCTATTGCCGATGCGGTCATCTTCTCCAAGACGGCCTTAGGCATTCTGTGTATCGATTCCAAGTTTCCTTTGGAGAATTATCGCAATATGCTGGATATCAGACTTGATCAGAAAAGCAGAGAACTTTATCGGCGAAAGTTCAGGGATGATGTACGCAAACACATCGACGATATAAGCCGCAAATACATCATTCCCGGGGAGACGGCCGATCTGGCCTACATGTTCGTACCGGCCGAAGCCGTCTTTGCGGAGATCTACGCATCCTTCAGTGAACTGATCGATCTTTCCTATCGCAAAAAAGTCTATATCGTCTCGCCTACGACCTTGATGGCCTACATTACGGCGATCAAGTCGATTTATCTGGGCGTGAAAAAAGACGAGAAGGCCAGGGAGATCTTACAATTGCTCAATGAGCTGTCAGTCGAGTTCAAGCGTTATGAAAAACGAAATGAGGAACTATATAAGACCTATGAGGATCTGGGAAAGAGTTTCTATGAACTCAAGACGACTTCCGATAAGATAATCAAGCGCTTCGATCGGATCGATTCCGGTGAATTCGCGGATAATGAAAAAGGCTGTTGAAGCCTTTTTTACTGATACTTGATCTCTAAACCGATCTTTTTCTTCACGTTTTCCAAAGTCTTATCGGCGATGGCTGATGCTCTGGCGGCACCATCGGACAATACTTCTTCGATCTGTCTTGATTCGATGATCTGATTGTAGCGTTCCTGGATCATGGCGAGTTCATCACAGACCGCATCGGCCACAAAGCCTTTCAGTTTGCCATAACCCTGACCTTCAAATTCTTTGACGATGTCTTCCATGGAACGGCCGGTGAGGGCGGAACCGATCTCGATCAGGTTGTAAAGACCGGGCTGATTTTCCTTATCAAGCTGAATGATGCCGATGGAATCGGTTACAGCGGACATGATCTTCTTGCGGGCTGCTTTTAGGTCATCGAGCAGATAGATGCAGCCTTTGTTGCTTTCTTCGGATTTGGACATCTTCTTGCTCGGATCGGAAAGGGACATGATCCTGGCGCCGACTTGGGCGATCAGCGGTTCGGGAACTACGAAGGTATCGCCATACTTGTTGTTGAAACGCTGAGCCAGGTCTCTGGTGAGTTCGACGTGCTGTTTCTGGTCTTCACCGACCGGGACGTAGTTGGCATCATACAACAGGATATCGGCTGCCATCAGACAGGGATAGGTGTATAGACCGGCTGTCATGTTCTTTTCACCTTTCTGGGACTTGTCCTTGAACTGAGTCATGCGATTTAGTTCACCAAGATAGGTGTTGCAGGCCATGATATAGCCCAGTTCCGCATGGGCATGGACATCCGTCTGTAGGAAAATGGTCGCTTTCTTGGGATCCAGACCGCAGGCGATATACAGGGCTACGGCATCGGTGAGATTCCTTCTTAGTTCTTCAGGATCCTGATATTCGGTGATGCAGTGCAGATTGGCGATGAAGACGATCATCTCGTAGTCGTCCTGATATTTCACGAAATTGCGCAAAGCGCCGATATAGTTGCCCAGTGTCAGCTGGCCGGTGGGCTTGATGCCCGATAACATTCTTTTCATAGTTCCTCCTCAAACAAAAAAGGTGATATGCAAGGGCGCTTTCGCGCGGTACCACCTTCGTTTATAACTTTTCTCCTTAACGCGGAATGACGCGAACGACTCATGCCGCCCGATACGCTCAGGTCCCAATTCATCCTTCAGGGTCTGAACGCTTGCACCAACCGCGATCTCGCTATAAGACTAATCTGAAAGACTACTAATCCTGTACTAATATTAACGCAAAGCCTTAAGATAAATCAAACATATTGTTGTATAATACAAACAAATGATAGTGGTATATACTTCACCCGGCTGTTCGTCCTGCCGCAAGGTCAAAAATTATCTCAAGGACAACAATCTCAAGTTCATCGAGAAGAACATTTTCAACACACTTCTCAACAAGGAAGAGATAAAGTACCTTATTTCGCGCACCGATAACGGGACCGATGACATCATTTCCAAACGCTCGAAGATCATCCAGCAGGATCTGATCGATATCGATTCGATGTCGATCAACGAACTCTGCGATTTCATCGTCGAGAATCCTTCGATCCTGAAAAGGCCGATCATCATCGACGACAGGAATATGCAGGTCGGTTACGACGAAGAGGAGATCGAGCTGTTCAAGAAACTCAAGTCCATCTCCACCTGCGAAGATCAATGCCCGCATTTTGACACTTGTGCGCAGATAAGAAGTGAAAGATGAGGGTTCTGCTAGGTCTTTCAGGCGGCGTGGATAGTGCGATAGCCGCATATCTTTTGAAACAGGCAGGTTACGATGTTACCTGCTGTTTTATGCGTAACTGGGATTCGGCTTTAAATAACGACACTTTAGGCAATGATACCCTAAACAACGACATCTGTCCCCAGGAAGAGGACTACAACGATGCCAAGGCCGTGGCCGACAAGCTGGGCCTTGAACTGTTAAGGAGCGATTATATCGAAGAATACTGGAAATCCGTCTTTGAAAACTTCATTGAAGAATATGAAAAGGGCAGAACACCCAATCCCGATATCTTATGCAACAAATACATCAAATTCGATCACTTTTTAAGATTTGCCCTGGACAAAGGTTTTGAAAAGATCGCCACCGGTCATTATTTTCGTTCGGAAATCATAAATGGCGAATACCGTTATTTTAAAGCTTTCGATCTGAATAAGGATCAGTCCTATTTTCTGGCCCAGGTCGATAAGAAAGCCTTGGATATGTCTTTGTTTCCTTTAGGTGAGATCGATAAGAGTGAAGTCAGAAGGCTGGCTCATGAACTGGAACTCAATGTGGCCGACAAGAAGGATTCGACAGGCATATGTTTTATCGGGGAAAGAGACTTCAGACAGTTTCTGAAGAACTATATCCCGATGAAGGAAGGCAAGATCATCGATATCGATACCCTGGAAGAGATCGGGACTCATCAGGGTGTCTATTACTACACGATAGGCCAGCGCAAGGGTTTTGGCGTAGGCGGCAATCGCGGTCCTTATTACTGTGCCGGCAAAGATGTTAAAAAGAATATCCTCTATCTGGCTTCAGTAAACAACGAGGATTATCTATATTCCGATAAAGCACTAATAAGTTCGATCAACTGGATCAGAAAGACAGGGGATGGGGACATAGAATGCAAATTCAGATACCGGCAAAATGACAATGAAGTCCATATTGAAGTGCTGGATGAAGAAAATGCCATCGTGACTTATCCGCAGAAGATCAAGGCCGTTACGCCGGGTCAGCAGGCTGTCTTCTATAAGGATGGCGAACTTTTAGGTGGTGGCGTGATCGAAAAGACTTATATCGGTGAACATGAGCTCAATGAATGGCTGATGGAAAGGGCCAATGGAAGATAATACGATCATCGACATGCTGGAAGGGGAATTCACGCATGTCATATATAAAAGCGATAACTACATGGTCAGCCGTTTCAAGACCGCAGAAGGAACCATCACGGTAACAGGTCCTTCTTTTGATTTTGAACGAAACGAGAAGTACATCCTGACCGGTACTTATGTTGAACATCCCCGCTACGGCTTCCAGTTTGCGATGCTGACGGTGGAAAAGTACGTCTCGACTCAAGCCGATGAGATAGTTTCTTTTCTGGCGGGCAAGAGTTTTCCCGGGGTAGGCAAGAAGGCGGCGAAGAAGATCTATGATCATTTCGGCAGCGAGACTTTAAGACTGCTCAAGGAAGATCCGCAGCGCATCTACGAACTCGATCTTTCCGAAAAACAGATCCTTTCGATCATTTCCGGTTTTGAAGCGATGAATGATCCGCAAAACGAGATCATGCTGTATCTGGTTTCCAACGGTTTCAACAACGCTGAAGCGCAGAAGATCTTCAACCGTTTCAAACTGGCTACTTATGAAGTCGGTCAGGACAATCCTTTCCGCTACTACAACGAGATCTACGGCATCAGTTTCGATAAGGTCAGAAGATTTGCCGCCAAAGTAAACTTCGAGGATATGGAAAACAAATACCGCGAAGCCTATCTGATCTATCTTCTGACCGAATATACCTTCAATTCCGGTGACATCTATATCATGTATGACAAACTGGTGCAGATGCTGGCGTACTATGGCGGGATGGATAATCTCGATGAGATCATCGAAAGATGTATCGAAAAAAACTACCTGTATCGGCAAGGTGAGCGTCTGTATCTCTATAACGATCACTACGATGAAGTATATATAGCTGAATATATCAGAAACTTCAATTCGAATATGAAGCTGGACGACGAACTCATTGAAGAGGGCATCGAAGAAAGAGAAAACGAATTGAAGATCAGCTATCACGAAAAACAGAAGGAAGCCATCAAAGCTTTCTTCAAGGAAGATCTTTCCATCGTCGTGGGCGGTCCCGGTACAGGCAAGACGACGATCGTCAAGGCCATGGCCGATATCTTCAAGGAAGCTTTTCCTTTTTCCAATCTCATCGTCGTCGCTCCCACCGGCCGGGCAGCCAAAAGGATCAATGAGATCTGCGAAGTGGAGTCCAAAACCATTCATTCGCTTTTGAGATGGAATAAAGAAGATAACAGTTTCGTCTTCAATGTCGAAAATCCCATTTTATATGATGCATTGATCATCGATGAGTTTTCGATGGTCGACAACAACCTTTTTGCCTGTCTTCTGAAAGCCTGCAGTCGGGTAAAGAAGATCTGTATAATCGGTGATAACGATCAGCTGCCTTCGATCAGGCCGGGCAATGTGTTAAATGATCTGATCGAATCGGGACTGATCAAAGTTACGGAACTTCAGTTTAACTATCGCCAAAATGAAGGCAATGAGATCATCAAGCTGGCCAATGCGATCAAAAACGATGAAGCCGATCTTAGTGATTATGATACGGACATCAGCTTTTATGATATCGATACGGATGCTTTTAATGTCATTGATCTGATCAGGGAAGATTTGAATCAGGGCTATTCTCTGGATGAGATACAGGTCTTGACGCCGATGTATAAAGGTGAATGGGGGATCGACAATCTAAATCTGCAGTTGCAGGCAGCCTTCAATCCTCGCGGTTTCAATAAGGCCGAAAAAAAGGCCGGCAAGTATCTTTTCCGAACGGGTGACAAGATCCTGCAGTTAAAAAACAGGCCGAGTGACGATGTCTATAACGGCGATATCGGTATTCTGGAAGAAATTGATGACAAAGAGAAGTATTTGATGGTAAACTATGCAGGAACTTATGTCTTCTATCAGTACGAAGAATTGAATGATATCGCTCTGGCTTATGCGATGTCGGTGCATAAGTCCCAGGGTTCCGAATATCAGATCGTCTATTTTATCTTCAGCCGGAATAATATCCACATGCTGAACAGGAACCTGATCTATACCGCCATTTCCAGAGCCAAGAAACGTCTGGTCATCATCGGTAAGCAGGAGCTGTTCACTAAGGGGCTGGCTAAGGCGATGAAAAAGAGGAATACGAGTTTAGGAGAGTTATTGAAAGATGAAAAATGAGAAAACAAGAAAGATAGCCGGAATTTCGATACTGACGGCCATCGTGATCGTATTGCAGCTGATGGGTTCCTTCATCCGTTTTGGACCTTTTTCGATCTCGCTGGTACTGATCCCGATCGTGGTCGGTGCAGCCCTTTACGGTCCTTATGCCGGAGCTTTTCTGGGCTTTATCTTCTCGCTGGTAGTCCTTCTTTCCGGCGATGCAGCCGCTTTTCTGGCGGTGAATGTCTTCGGTACGATCCTGACGGTTCTGGCCAAAGGCACACTGGCAGGTCTATGTGCCGGTATCGTGTATAAGCTGTTTGCCAAAAAACCGTTTCTGGCGGCTGTCATGGCGGCGATCAGCTGTCCGATCGTCAATACCGGCATCTTTATTCTGGGCTGTTATCTCTTCTTCTATGAGACGGTAAGTGCCTGGGGTGCAGCCTTCGGTTTTGCCAATACGAGTGCCTATATCTTCTTAGGTATGATAGGAGCCAATTTCCTTTTCGAGCTTTTAAGCAACATCATCTTATCACCGGTCATCGTCCGCGTGATTAATATGGGTAGAAACCGATAATTGTGTTAATATATTAAAGAAGATTAGTAATACGGTCGAACTTTTTAGAGAGTATCTGGCGGGTGTAAAGATATAAGAAGATCGTATGAAGCTGCTTCCTTGTCTTCGGGGCAATGCCTGACGTATTCCTGCGATAAAGGGTCAAAGGGCACATAGAAATATGTGAACTAAGGTGGTACCGCGTTTAACGACGTCCTTAGCGATAGGGACGTTTTATTTTTAGGAGGTTTTAAGATGAATTATCTGACAGGCAATGAAGTAAGAAAGAAATTCCTGGATTTCTTCGTATCCAAGGGACACATGATCGAACCGGGTGTTCCGCTTGTGCCAAAGAACGACCCGACACTGTTATGGATCAATGCCGGTGTTTCGGGACTGAAGAAATACTTTGACGGAAGGGAAAAACCCAGATGCAACCGCATAACGAATGCGCAGAAATGCATCCGCACCAACGATATCGAAAATGTCGGCAAGACTGCCAGACATCATACGTTCTTTGAGATGCTGGGCAACTTTTCGATCGGCGATTATTTCAAGGAAGATGCGATCAAATGGGCATGGGAATTTCTGACTTCCCCGGAATGGATCGGCTTCGACAAGTCCAGGATGTATGTGACGATCTATCCTGATGATGTGCAAGCCTATAATATTTGGACAACGATGACTGATTTGGATCCCAGTCATATCCGCAAGACGGAAGACAACTTCTGGGAGATCGGAGAAGGTCCGGGCGGACCCGATTCCGAGATCTTCTATGACAGAGGAGAAAAATTCGATCCGCAGGGGCTCGGAGACAGGTTGTTCTTTGAAGACATCGAAAACGACAGATACATCGAAGTATGGAACGTCGTCTTTTCGCAATACAACTGCAAGCCGGATGAGATGCCCCGTTCTGAATACAAAGAACTTCCGCAGAAGAACATCGATACCGGCATGGGTTTGGAAAGACTGACGGCTTTGATTCAGGAAGGCGAGACCAACTTCGATACCGACCTTTTCCTGCCTTATATCCATGAAGCGGAAAAGTTCGCCAAACGTTCTTATGATGAAGATAAGATGGCTTACAGAGTCATCGCTGACCACATCCGGACCTGTGTCTTCGCATTGGCTGATGGTGCCACTTTCTCCAATGAAGGAAGAGGCTATGTTTTGCGCCGGGTTTTAAGAAGAGCAATGCGTTATGGCCGTAACATCGGCATCGAAAAACCCTTCCTTTATGAACTGGTCGATACGGTTTGCGAAAATATGAAGGATTATTATCCGTATCTTATGGATAAGAAAGAATTCGTCAAAAAGCTCATTTTAAAGGAGGAACAGTCTTTCCTGTTAACATTAGCCAACGGTGAGAAACTGCTCTCAGAAGAGCTCTTAAAGGCCTCAGACGGCGTTTTGAGTGGTGAAGTCATCTTTAAACTCTACGATACCTACGGTTTCCCGAAAGAGATGACCATCGAATCAGCGGAAGATAAAGGTCTCAAGTGTGACATGGACGGTTTCAATAAGTGCATGGAAAGACAGCGCCAGATGGCCAGAAATGCCCGTGATGTCGAAGAATCGATGCACAACCAGTCTGAAGATCTGCTTAACTTCACCGACAGCTTTGAATTCACCGGCTACGATCATGATGAAGAGATGGGCAAAGTCATCGCTTTATTCAAAGACGGCAGAAGGATAGATGAATTGGACGAAGAAGGCGATGTCGTCTTTGATCGATCCTGTTTCTATGCCGAATCAGGCGGCCAGATCGCCGATAAGGGTATCATTTCAAATGAAGAGCTCACTGCTGATGTGCTTGATGTCAAGAAGGCACCAAATGGCCAATTCCTGCATCATGTGAAATTTGAGGGTGGATCGATCAAGGAAGGTGATGTCTTCACCTTAAAGATCAACGCGGAAGATCGTTTGAAGATCAGAGCCAACCACTCATCAGTCCATCTGCTGCAATCCGCTTTGATCAAAGTTCTGGGTTCCCACATCGCGCAAGCCGGTTCCTATGTCTGCAAGGACTACGCCCGTTTCGACTTCTCGCATTACGAGAAAGTTTCACCTGAACAGCTAAAGGAAGTTGAAAGACTGGTCAACGAGTTTATTGCCGCTCAGCTTCCTATCAGGACCGATGTCTTAAGCATCGAAGAAGCCAAACAGACCGGTGCGATCGCTTTATTCGATGAAAAATACGGCGATAAAGTCAGAGTCGTTTCCATGGGCGATGTCTCCAAGGAATTCTGCGGCGGTACGCATGCCTTTAACACTTCCGATCTGGGATCTTTCAGAATCAACTATGAAGAATCCATCGGCTCCGGTATCCGCAGGATCGAGTCCTGCACCAAATTAAAAGCCTATGACGGTTTCAAAGAGAATGAAGCTAAACTTGAGGCGATCAAGAATGAACTCAAACTCAAGAACGTCGATATGATCTACGACCGTCTGGTGCAGATGAAAAACGAGAATGCGGAATTAAATGCCAAACTTAAGACATTGAACGAAAAACTGATGAATGAAGAAGCCAATGCTCTTATTAACAAGGCCAAAGATAATGGCAGGTTCAAGTATTTACTGCTGACTTTGGATAAGTACAACGGCAATATCAAGGACTATGCTGCCGGTATTCGAAACAAGCTGGATGGCGGTTTCGTCTTCATCGTCAATCGCAACGAAGAAAAGCTTTCGATGGTGGCTTCAGCCGGCGAAAAGGCCCTTAATGAAGGCATCAAGTGCGGTGAGATCATTTCCAAAGTCTGTGCTCTGGCCAATGGCAAGGGTGGCGGACGTCCGGATATGGCGCAGGGCGGCGGAAACAACGCTGATCCGCAAACGCTTGTATCCGAAGTTGAAAAACTGCTTAATTAAGTTGCGTATAGTGTATAATTATTTTTGGAGGTGATGATCATGGCTTCAAATAATTCAAGAACGATGTTGTTTACTTCTGAAGAGATCAAAAGAGAGAACATGAAACAGCTTCTAAAAGAAGTTTCTCAGGCTCTTGAAGAGAGAGGATATAATGCCGTAAACCAGATATCCGGTTATCTCATCAGCAATGATCCGGCCTATATTTCATCTCACAAAAATGCCCGCAATAATATCCAGCAGGTCGAAAGATACGAGATCATCGAAGAACTTGTCAGATATTATCTTGAAAGCAAGTAAACATGCGAGTAAAACCTTAAAGAAAAAATTAAGCGCAAATAGTACTCTCCCTAAAGGAGAGTCTGTTTGCATATTCGGCTATTGACCTAGAAAGTTCACTGTTATGAAGGAAGATTCAATTTTTATTACCGACGACAACGGCAAAGAAGTGGAGATGAAACTCTATCTCACTTTTGATTTTGATGGCAAACAATATGCCGTCCTTTATGAAGCGGGTTCATCGCCTGATGAACTGGTCGCTTTTACTTATGATGATGAAGGCAATATGTATGCCGTTGAAGATGACAGTGAACTCGCCGTGGTAGAAGAGGTGGTCAACGCTTATGCGGAAGAAAACTAAGATCCTGATCGCCATTTTTTCGATCCTGTTCATTATTATCGGCATCGTTGCCGGTTCCATCATTTACATCAAATCGGCTTTGAAGCCGACTGACGCTTTCCTCAATGGCCAGATCTGCGAGAATGGGGAAACGTCATGTGACTTTACGGTCTTTATCGTCGATGAAGGGGCCTATGGCAAGTCCACCCTGGATAAGCTGGAAGCTAACGGTATCATCAAGGATGCCGATATCGTCTATTACTACAACCGGATTTTTGATGGCTATTCTTTTGCGGCCGGTTATTTTGAGATCCCGCACGAGGTTAGCGATGAGTATGGCAATACCCGCAAGATCACCCTTGATGAGATCATGGCTTTCTTAGCTGACCCGAGAAATGCCCATCAGGATACGGTGATGCTTTCATTCGATGAAGGGGACTTCATCCGTTCCTATGCTGCCAAACTGGGCGAGTATACGACAGTCGATGGCGATGAACTTCTGGCTTACTGGAATGATGAAGCTACTATCAGAAGCTATATGAGCGAATATCCTTTCCTGACGGAAGAGATCTTCGGCGAAAATGTCAAATATTATCTGGAAGGCTATCTCTTCCCGGATACCTATGAATTCTTTGAATTCACCAACTGCGATGAGATCACCAGAAGATTCCTGGATCGCACTTTAGAGATCTACAATAAGCATCTCGATGAATTCAATTCCTCATCCTACAGCATCCATGAAGTCTTTACCCTGGCTTCGATCGTGCAATGGGAGTCGGGTGATCCGGAGGATTCCAAACTGATCGCCGGTGTCTTAGAGACCAGACTCAACTACCCGGAAGTTCTGGCTTCCACGGTCACGGCCTGCTACGCCTTTGATCTGTCGAAAGATGAGTGCTATGAAGTGGGCGATACGCTGGATTATACCTGGCGTGATGACCCGTATAATACCTACACCAATCAGGGCCTGCCACCCGGACCTGTCTGCAATCCCAATGAAACGGCCATTGTCGCCGCTTTGAATCCGGATTCAAGCTATGGCTATTTCTTCTTCTGTGCCGATATGTGCAACGGCGGAACGGTCTTTGCCAGGACCTATGCCGAACATGAATACAATATTCAACATTACTATTTAGCTTGTGACAACTAGGGGAGGGATTATGAATTTTGAAAAGCCTATCGTCATCGGCATTGCCGGGGGCACCTGTTCCGGAAAATCTTCCATTGCTTCTCTTCTGATCGATGAATTCCGTTATACCAAATCGATCGCCATCATCAAGGAAGATGACTACTACAAGGATCAGAGCCATCTTCCGATGGAAGAAAGAGCCAAGACCAACTACGACCATCCGCTGGCTTTTGATTTCGATCTGATGTATGAACATCTGCAGAAACTGATCGCCGGGGAAACGATCGAAAAGCCGACCTACGACTATACGGTCCACAACCGGTCGAATATCAACGAGATCGTGCATCCCAGTGATGTTTTGATCATCGAAGGGCTTTTCGCCTTATATACCAAGGAGATCAGGGATCTGGAAGACATCAAGATCTTCGTCGACACCCCGGCCGATATCCGTTTCATCAGAAGATTAAAGAGAGATGTCAAGGAAAGAGCCAGGACGATCGACAGTATCACCGAACAGTATCTGACTACCGTCAAGCCGATGCACGACCAGTTTCTGGAGCCGACCAAGCAATACGCGGACATCATCATCCCGCAAGGCAAGTCCAATACGGTGGCCATCGATCTGCTGCAGACCAAAATAAGAAGTATCCTGGCATAAAAGTGCTATAATAGCTAAGTTGGAGGAATTATGGAAGAGAAATTTTATGTGACCGAAGAAGGTCTAAACGACCTTAAAAAAGAGTTAGATACACTCATACATGTAACAAGAGAAGAAGTCATCGAAGAATTAAAAGCGGCCAGAGCCCAGGGTGACTTGTCTGAAAATGCCGATTACGATGCCGCCAGAGATCATCAGGCGAAAGTCGAATCGCGGATCAAGGAACTTGAGCATCAGATCAAGAATGCTGAAGTCATCACCGAGACCAAGAAGACTAATTTCGTCAGGATCGGTTCCACCGTCGAGATCCAGGAGCTGGACACCAAGAACAAGATCACTTACAAGATCGTCGGTTCGGTCGAAGCCGACCCGCTAAACGGCCTTCTTTCTAACGCTACGCCTTTGGCGGAAGCCATCCTTGACCAGCGGGTCAATGATGTCGTCACTGTCAAGGTCGATCAGCCTTACGATGTCAAAATTTTAAAGATAAGTTAGGAATTCGCGAAATTTCTGCCAATAATGAGTAGGAGAACTACTCATTTTTTATGTTCAGACTTATCTTTATCCTGATCATCCTGCTTATTACGGACATCATTTCCTACAATTATCTGACTATTATCGCCAAAGATCGGATCCCATATCAGTTCAAGCCTTCAGGCAAAGCACTGATCTATCAGAAAAAGGAAATCCTTTTGGATGATGTTGCGGAATTTGATTTCGATACCTATTTTGAATTACTTTCATTCAAAGACACTGCATATCGCTATGAATTCAAGGATGAACAGCTTTTCGTCTACCTGGATAACGATACTTTTGCGTATAACTACAAGCTTAAGGAACCGATCATCGAAACCGTTGAAAAGATCGTCTATAAGGAAGTCGAGAAACCGCAGACGCAAAGTAGTTCAACTTCTCAGATCGAACAAGATACGCAAAGTAATGAAATTGAATATATCGAAGAAGCGGATTATTTTCGTTTAAGAAGGGAAAGTTTTTCCTTTGAAGAAGGTACCGATCTATCGGATATCATCGCCGTCTTAAAAGATCAGGTCGATACCAATCTGCCGGTTACGATCGATTATTCCGCCCTAAACCCCAATCAAATTGGCCAATATACGATCTTTTTTATCAGTTCCAGCCAAAAATATCCGTTTTTGATCGAAATCTATTAGGAATTTGAAACTTCGCTGCCAATTATGTAGTGGAGGGTTCAAATTTATGAAAAGATTCCTAAAATTCTTTGTGATCGCAATGATCATTATATCGACTTTCAGCAGTGTTCATGCGGAAGGCGAAGAAGACATGTCCAAATGGTCGTTCAAGATACTTCTTCAGCATGCCGATCAGCTCGATGAGCTGAAAGTTGTCAAATTCAAAAACAAGGAAAGCGGAAGATTTGGTTTCTGTCTGCAGGCCGAAGTCGACTACGATCCCAAAAACAGCATCTATACCAAAGAAGATCTTCCGGATGAAGAGATCTTTAAGATCGTCAAAGCATTCGAGATGCTGGGAGAAGACTACTATATCGCTGCTCAGCTGATGATCTGGGAGAAGTGTTCCGGCATCCGCTATAGTTTCGATGGTTTGGATGCGGCTGACTATGGAGAAGGAGAGATCCTTGCCAAGATCGCCTCATTTGAAGATGAGAAAGACGATATCGAAGAACTTGATATCGATATCAGCCGTAACAGCGAAGCAAGGATCGCTTTAAAAGATGCGGACAGCATGGACATTGTGTCTTCGGATGTACAAATCATAAGCATCGATGATAAAGGCGTAGTCATTAAAGTAAACGATGAAAATGAAGATGAATATAAAATCGAACTTATAAGCAGATATAAGGAAAGCGACGGATCATATATCTATCGCAGTGAGACATCTCAGGATCTTTATTCCTATGAAGGAAACTATTTAAAACAAAAGAAAGTTACAATAGATCTGCATGTCAAACAGGACCTTTTTAACCTGGTTTATCGAAAACTCGATGAGAATAATCAACCGTTGTCAGGCAGTGAATACAAACTATATCAGATCGATCAAGAAGGCACTGATGAATTTATGGCGATGCCAGTTGATTATGAACTAGATCTGTTTTCGATCGTAAATGATGATTTTAATGTGGAAAACGTCAAGTTGAAAGTCTCGGAAAGATATGAAAAATATCTGAATGGTACGATCATTAACCCTAAAGAAGCCGGTTATTTCGATTATGAATTGACATCAGGATCCTATTGCCAAAAAGGGAGGGTCTATGTAACAGACAATGATGAAATCGATGGATTGACTGTTTATCCAATAAAAGAAGTTGGAACCTATATATCGCAGTATACATCCGAAAATGTGATCTATGGCCTGGAGAAAGATGCCAGCTACATTCTTTGCGAAAGTAAGCCTAAAAACGGCTATGTCTTTGGAAGCGATCCGTTTGTGCTGATAGATGGAAATACATTTACAGATGTAATATATACCTTCATCAATACTCAAAGACACTATGACCTCAGGCTATATAAGGAAAACGAAGATCACAGTATCCTGTTGAATGGTGCCAGATTCAAACTCACATATGAAGATGAAGGGGAGATAAAAGAAAAGATCTTCGTCAGTGGCGCTTTATGCATTCAACAGAAAAACGACAAGCAATATGTTCTCTATCGTCATGAAAACGATGAGAATATCTATGTCGGAGAATTCAGCGACGGCTATTTCATCAAAGACAAGATGATACCAGGAAAATACTTCTATCTGCAGACAGATGAAGTAAACATAAACGATAGTTCATTATTGAATAAAGAGATAACCGTTATCGATGGCGGCTTTGAAATTAAGGATATTCCTTATGCCTCAAAGATCACCGTCGAAGAACTGGAAGCTCCAAAGGGTTATTACATCGAAGAGGCTGTCTTTGAGATCACGGCCGATCTTGATTATTCGCAGATCATCTATCGCAATTATCGGGTCAATACTTTCGATATGATGCCGGGAAACAAATTCAAAGTACCTAAGACATGTATCGGAAACTGATCATCGTTCTGGCGATGATCGGCTTTTTCTTTCTTAATGATTTTACGGTTTCAAGTAATCCTATCGATAATAATCAGACGATCAGCGTAGAAATAAAAGGTGAGGTTTTATATCCTGATGTCTATGAATTCGAATTGGGAAGTACGTATGGCGATCTGTTTGAAAAGGCGGGATTGAGCGATTCAGCCGATATCTCGACCTTTTCGCTCAACAGAGTACTTTATGACAACGAACTGATCGTCGTTCCCGCTAAAACGGAAAATAAACTCATCTCCATCAATTCCGCACCGTTAGAAGAACTGATCCTGTTGCCGGGTATTGGTGAAGCGACGGCAAAAAAGATCATTGAATATCGGGAAAATGAAGGATCCTTCTTAAAACTGGAAGATCTGATGAACGTTAAAGGAATAGGCCATGGCAAATTTGAAAAGCTTAAAGGACTTATCTGTCTTTAAGACGGCCGTTTTTCTGGCTGCCGGTCTTTATTTTGATAACATTTTCATTTATCTTCTGATACTGGTCTTTTTGTTTTTGGATAAGAGGATCAATGCCTTTTTATATCTGTTTATGCTGGGGATCTGTTTTCTGTATGGCAATCTGGGTGACTTTATTCCGTTTGGCATTGTCGAAAACGTAAAAAGTGAATATGCCATTGTCGACAAGCTCTTATATAAAGTTTCCTTATATGGTGTAGATCTTCCGGAAACCGGAACGATAGTCTTTTTTAAAGAAAACGGCAGCTTTATTGATAAAGAGACGCAGCTTAAAAAGAATATCCGTTTTCGCAATGACGAGTTTAGCTCTGTTTCGCTTTTTTATCCGCGTTCTTTCATTGATAGCAGGATAGATGATCTTGATGATAACTCAAAAGCTGCGATCGAAAAGATTATCTTTGACTCTTATCCCGATACCGATATTGGCTTAGATCTTGGTTATGGTCTTTTCTCGTATTATTTTCTGAATATCCTGCGCAAGAAAGATCCGAAGATCTGCTTAATATCGCTTCTTGTCTTCATCCTGTTTTTCTGTTTTCAGATCAAGTTCTATCTGGTCATCATCGATTGTATTGGCGATATTGCCGGCTTTGATAAGAAAGATCGCTTCGGATATAAACTGCTGCTTATCTGCTTTTTGAATTTTGATCTGTTAAGAAGCCCATCCGTTGCCATACCGCTTGTGTTAAATCTCTACGGGATCTTTGATTTTACGATCGACTTTCATTCATATCTGCTTATCATAAGTTCGCTGATCTTTGGCCAAAGCGATCTGCTGGATGTTTTTCTTTTCGAAACAATGCGAAAATTTCGAGCGCTGCTTTTTGTTTTGTCGTTTATTGTGATCATTGTTCCCGCATTGAATAGTCCATATCTGTGGATTATAAGACTTTACAGTTTTATCAATGGACTTGAGATCCCTTTACGAGGTTCGATGAGTATCCTTGGTTTTCTTTTGTATAAAGCCCTTAACGATTTTATTAGTGAAGATCCGGATTTCTTAAGGCCCTTGCTGGTGTGTTTGTGTATTGTTCTGCCTTTATCGGAACCGTTTATGCAGGTATGTTTCATCAATGTGGGGCAGGGGGATGCGACGATGATCAGATATCCATTCTCCCATTCCTGCATTCTGATCGATACCGGACCGGTCTACAGCTACTATCTTTTGCGCAATGAACTGTATAAAAAGGGTATTTATACCATTGATCATCTGATTATCAGTCATGATGATTCCGACCATAACGGCAATATCGATGCTTTATATGAAGACTTCATCGTCAAAGATCTGGTGAAAACGGGAAGAGATATAGAATATCGCAGTCTGTTATTTCGCTATTTTGATCTTGGAGAATTCTACAACGATAATGACAATTCCTTGGTCTATGCGCTGGATATAAGCGGATACGGATTTCTGTTTACCGGCGATATCTCCGAAACCGCCGAGAGAGTTTTAATCAGAAAGTACGCACCGATCGATGTCGATTTTCTAAAAGTTTCCCATCATGGCTCCGCTAGCGCCTCAAGCGAATTTTTCATCTCGAGTATCAGACCATCGTATGCGATGATCTCCACTTCAGGGATGTACAATCATCCTTCCGACGAAGTTCTCGATACCTTAAACAGATACCTTGTGAAGTACTTTATAACCAGAGACAGCGGCAGTATTTCAGTATATATCTCGTCTTTGTTTTCTTTTATAAAATCGGCTAAAAACGAATTTGTTATAATTAGGTCGTGATATACATCATTCAGGGACAGGAAGAATATTTCATCAGAGAAAGGATAGCCAAAATAATCAAAGAAAGCGATGGCGAGATCTTTCATTTTGACGGCATGGACAAGAGTTTTGATATCGATCAGCTCCTGGAAGCCTGTCAGGGCAATTCCTTGTTTTCTTCCGGCTCTGTCGTTTTAGTCGATCAGCCTTATTTTCTGGTCAAGAAGAGTGATGAAAAAAACCTTCAACCGCTATTTGACTATATAAGCAAGCCCGTTTTTGAAAATCAGCTGATCTTTTATACCTATCTAAACAACTTCAATCAGCGTTTAAAAGCATTTAAACAGATCTCCGAAAATGCTCAGGTCATAACTTTAAATTCCCTGGACTACAAGAATTTCAATAACTACGTCCGTTCCAGGCTGGTCGAAGAGGACTTGAAACTGGATAATGAGTCCATCTTTCTTTTAAGCAATCTATGCAAGAGAAGTGCGACACTGTTGAATCAGAATATTGAGATACTGAAACTGTATCCGGATAAGATCGATGCCAAGGCCATCAATCGTCTTTGTACGGTCTCTGATGATAACGACAGTTTTGAACTGATCAACGCTTTGACGAAAAAAGATGTATCCAGGGCCATCAGCATCGAAAGAAAGATGATCAGCCAGATCGATTCCTTGTTTTCCCTGATCGGCTTGTTGGCCAATCAGCTGCGCTTCCTTTATCAGATCGCCTATTACCAGTCCTTAGGCAAAAAGAGGAATGAGATCCTGGAACTGGCCAATATCAACGAATATCGTCTAAACAAAGCCAACGAAGCTTTAAGCAATCTGAGTATGGAAGAGATTTTGTCGCTGTTAAAGAAGCTGTCTGATCTTGACGTCAAGTGCAAGTGCGACAATTCGATCAGCGATGAGACCCGTTTTGAACTATTCATTCTGGAACTGTTAAGAGGTTAAGATATGCAGGCAATCAAACAACTTTACAGGATCGGCTATGGTCCCTCAAGTTCCCATACGATCGCACCGTACCGTATCGGGAAGGCTTATAAAGCAAACAATCCTATCTGCGATTCCTATAAGATCGAATTGGGCGGTTCTTTGGCGCTGACGGCCAAGGGGCATGGCACGATCGACATCATCAAAGAAGCTTTGGAATGTGACAGAATATCTTTTTCCTTTGATACGGAATGCGTCGAAAACAATATGTTCATCCAGGGCTTTTATGAAAATGAAAAAAGGCCTTTGTGGCATGGAAAGTCATTGGGAGGAGGAGCGGTCAGTATCGAAGAATACGATATCGGTGATGATAAGGAAGTCTATGACGAAAACAATTTCGAGGAAATAAAAAAATATCTCAAAGAAAATGATACCGATCTGCTTTCTTATGTCTACAGTCATGAACCTGATTTAAGAGATCATCTTTCCAAATGCCTGGAGACGATGTTTGAGGCCGTCGATCGCGGTTTGAAGGCGGAAGGACTTTTGAATGAACCGTTGAAGTATTACCGCATTGCGCAAAAACTTTATAAAAAAGCCAAAGAGAGAAACGACTATCTGGTAGCTTATTCCTATGCGGCTTGCGAAGAAAATGCGGCCGGTGGCATGATGTGCACAGCTCCGACGCTGGGGGCCTGCGGTATCCTGACATCTCTGATGTATTATCTTCGTTTCAATGAGGCTTATGAAATCGAGGAACTTTGCGATCTTCTCTCTATCGCCGGGATCTTCGGCAATTGTATCAAACGCAATGCTTCGATCGCCGGTTCAACGGGTGGCTGTCAGGCGGAAGTCGGCACGGCCTGTGCCATGGCTTCGGCAGCTTTGGCTTACAGCGAAGGTGGCGATCTCAGGACGATCGAATATGCGGCTGAGATGGGTATCGAACACTTTTTGGGACTGACTTGCGATCCGGTTTTGGGTTTTGTGATCATTCCCTGTATCGAAAGAAACGCCATTTCGATCTTACGTTCCTATGACTGTGCCTATCTGGCTAAGTCATTTCACAATATCAAAGAGAATACGATCAGTTTCGATTCGGTCGTTCATGCGATGAACTATACCGGCAACAAGCTGGCGATCGAACTTAAAGAAACCTCTTTGGGAGGCCTTTCTTTGGAGTATAAGAAATGAAAAGAATCGAATTACTGGCTCCGGCAGGCAATTACGAGTGCTTTTTGGCTGCCGTCAATAACGGTGCCGATGCGGTCTATATGGGTGGCAAAAACTTTTCCGCCCGTGCTTTTGCAGGCAACTTTTCCAATGATGAACTTGCGGAAGCGATAAAATACGCCCATCTGCATAGAGTCAGAATCTTTGTCACACTAAATACGCTACTAAACGAATTTGAATTCGACAACGCCATTAAAATGGCCGATTACTACTATGAGACCGGTGTCGATGCGTTGCTGGTACAGGACCTGGGACTGTATTATGTTCTGAAAAATAAATATCCGGATTTTGAACTTCACTGTTCGACGCAGATGCATGTTCACAATCTGGAAGGGATCAAAACAGCCAAAAAGCTCGGTTTTAAAAGAGTCGTCGTTGCCAGGGAATCAGATCTCGATTTCATCAGACAGGCCTGCAGGGAAGGTATCGAGATCGAAACTTTCGTTCATGGGGCCTTATGCGTGTCTTATTCAGGCCAGTGTCTGATGTCTTCCTATGCCAAACATCGTTCCGCCAACAAGGGCATGTGTGCCCAATGCTGCCGCTTGCGCTACGATCTTCTGGATAAGAAGGGGCATAAGGTCAAAACCATGACCGATTATCTGCTGTCACCCAAGGATATGTTTCTTTTGGAAGATCTGCCTGAGCTGATTGAAGCGGGTGTCTCATCTTTCAAGATCGAAGGAAGAATGAAATCACCGGCTTATGTCGGCTATGTGACTTCCGTTTACCGCCAGGCCATTGATGCCGCTATGCAGGGTAAGGAGTTTAAGATAAATGCCGAAAAGCTGGAAGATCTAAAAGTTTTATTCAATCGCGGATTCTCCAATGATCTGCTTTATGGCCGCAAAGAGCTGTTTGGCCAAAAGACTCCTAATCATTTAGGTGTTGCGATCGGGGAAGTTGTCAATGTCAGAAACGGTCTGACCTATATCCATCTGGATAAGGATCTTGAACAGTTTGACGGGATCAGGATCGGCGATGACGGCTTTATCGTCAATAAGCTCTATGTCGATGGCTTACTGGTTTCTTCGGCTTCAGCCGGCAGTATCTGTGCCGTAGAAAGCGATAAAAAGTATAAAGGCCTCGTCTACAAGACTCAGGATCACCTGCTGGAGAAGCAGATCGCTCAAACGCCGGAAAAGAAGCTGCCTTTGGATATGGATATAGCCATATATCCCGATAAAAAGGTCACGGTGCGGCTTAAATGTTATGAACAGGTGTTTGACTATACATCAGAAATATGTGCACAGAAGGCCTTAAAAGCGCCTTTAAATGATGACTCGATCCGCAAACAGTTCGGCAAACTCAACGAAACTCTTTATTATCTCAATGATATAAAAATAAGTACCGATAATGCTTTCCTGCCTTTGAAAGATCTCAATCAGATCAGAAGGGAAGCGATCGAAGCTTTCAATGCTTATCGGCTCGCCTCATTTAAGCGGGAAAAGATCGAGTGTCAACTGCCTGAGGCAAAGACTGATTCTTTAAAAGAACAGGATATGGATCAGACTGGCGACACGATAAAAATGAATGACAGGACTTTTGCGCTCAATTACGTGATAAATCCTGAATCGCAATATGCTACTGATGATAGGGCAGTGATCTGTGAGTTCGGTGGTCTTTTGAAAGACTATGAGGAAAAGATCGCTTATTATACACTAAATTGCTGCAATTCCTATACCTATGAGTTCCTTAAACGCCTCGGTTTCGATTATGTCGTCTTGTCCAGTGAACTGCAGCCTAATGAGATCAAAGCCTTGATGCAAGGATATGAAAAACGTAACGGCATTAAGATCAGACCCTTTGTCTTTTCAAAAGGGGATAGAGTCCTGATGTATATCAAGAGCGATCCATTCAAAGATTACGCCGAAGATCTCAAGGGCTATAGTCTAAATGATGGAACCAATACTTACAGGATCGAAAAACACGGCGAGATCACCCAACTGATACAGACCGATCATAAGGTCGATATAAGCGATCTGTCAGTCTCTTCATTGACGGTTTCTTTATAAATCCAAGCTATGCAGGTACATTCCTCAGATAATCGGAATATCTGTTTTTTCGCTATCCTAAATTTGTTATAATATCAAAGTAATATGAGGAGTTGCGATGTTTCTTAAACGTATCGAAATGCAGGGATTCAAATCCTTTGCTGACCATATAACGATCAATTTTGAAGATCCCGTGACCGGGATCGTAGGACCTAACGGCTGCGGAAAGTCGAATATTTCTGATGCCATCAGGTGGGTCCTTGGTGAACAGTCGGTCCGTTCGCTGCGTGGCGAAAAGATGACTGACATTATTTTTGCCGGCACAGAAGAGCGTAAGGCCATGAACATGGCGGAAGTGACGCTCGTTTTTGACAATTCGGCCCATATGTTAAATTCGGAACTCGATGAGATCGAACTGACCAGACGCATCTATGGCGATGATCAGGATGCCGAATATCTCATCAACAAGAAAAATGTCCGCTACAAGGATATCCTTGATCTGATCATGGATACGGGTCTAGGTAAACATTCACTTTCCATGATCTCCCAGGGTAACGTCTTGAGTTTTGCGGAGGCCAAACCATATGACCGCCGTGAGATCTTCGAAGATGCCGCAGGTGTCTCCAAATACAAGAAGAGAAAGATCGAATCATTAAATAAACTTGAAAGGACCAAGGACAACCTTGATCGTACCTACGATATCCTCAGCGAACTGGAGAGACAGGTCGCTCCTTTAAGAAGACAAGCCAAAAAGGCAGAGATCTATCGCGAAAAAAAGGCCAGACTTGAACAGATCGAAGTGGCCGTTTTAGTCAATGATATCCGCAGTCTCAACGAACAGAAAAACGAACTGGAGAAATCGATCTTTGACCTGGATACCAATCTGGCCATGCACGAAACGACCATTCAGGTACATGAAAACTCGAATTTTGAAAACAAGAACAGATTGAAAGAATACGATCATCAGATCAACGCTACGCAGGAAAAACTGATGATGGTCATCAATGAGATACAGACTCTGGAAGCAAGAAGGATCGAGATCGATGAGAAGCGCAAATACGCCATTGAAATGGGTTCTTCGGAAGAAAAGATCAAAGAACTGGAATCATATATCAGCGAAGCCAAATTCGAATACGATGACAGGCTTGAGCGTCTCAATAAGCTGAAAGCCGATATCGATCTTTTGAATACCAATCTGGAAAATACAGCCATGGATCTTGGCGAAGCCTCCATGAAAAAAGATGAGACCAATAACGTTCTCAATCGGATGTCCAATCGTCTGGAAGTTTTAAAAAATGTCATTGAAGATCCTTTCTCTTCAGCCAATCAGGCCGGTGTCAAGGCCATCATGTCCAATAAGAATTCCTTCTATGGCATCATGGGTGTCATCGGACAGGAGATACATCCCGATGAGGGATATGAAGAAGCTATCGCCACGGCTTTGGCCGGCAGCATCTATCATATCGTCACCAAAGATGAAGAAGCAGCCCGCAAAGCTATCGCTTTTTTAAAGAAGAACCGGTCCGGCAGGGCGACTTTCTTACCTTTAACTGTCTGCCGTCCGCATTTTGTCAGATATGAAGATGAGATCATCTGCAAGAACTTCAAAGGCTATCTGGGTACGGCTTTCGATTTCTGTACCTGTGAACCTGTATATGATCTGATCAAAGAATCGCTTTTGGGCAATGTGCTGGTAACGGAAGATCTGGAAAATGCCAATGAACTGGCCAATCTGCTCAAATATGCCTATAAGATCGTCACGCTGGATGGCGAAGTGGTCCACAGAGGCGGTTCGATGACCGGCGGTAAAGTCAAAAACGAGGTTTCCATGGTAACGGCACAGGCCGAATACCGGCGTCTGGAAAACGATATGGTCTCCTATAAGGCTGAGAATACGCTGGCCATCAAAAACTATAATACTTTGCAGGCTCAGAAAGAAAATCTGGAAAATCAGATCACGGAAAAAAGGATCGCCATCGCGCAGCTTGAACCGATCGTCGATACCAAGCGGGCCAAATATGAAAAACTGCAGGCTGACTATGAATCCATAGCGCCTTTAAAATCGCAGGAAAGCATCACCGATACGGTCATCGCCAAACTTTCCGAGAATTATGCCAGGAAGGATGAATTATCCAACTCTCTGAAGTTAAGGCGTGATGAAAGAATGAAACTTTCAGCTGAGATCGACCGCAAGGAACAGCAGATCAGACTGGTCAGAAGGCAACTGGATGAAGCTCGAAACGACATTTCGGCCGTCAATACCAGCCGTGCCGTTCTTGACACCAAGCTGGAAAACGATCTCAATCGTCTGGCTTCCGAATACCAAATGACTTTTGAATATGCTTTGGAGAACTGCGATATCGAGATCGACGAGAATGCCAAAGAGGAAGTCGTCAATTTGCGTAAGGATATCCAGGAACTTGGTAACATCAACATGGCTGCTCCGGAAGAATTCACGGAAGTCAATGAAAGATACGAATTCCTGAAAAAGAATTATGACGATCTTATTGCATCCCGCGACAAGATCCTTTCGGCGATCGATGAGATGGACGAGATCATGAAGACGCAGTTTGAAGCGACTTTCAATGCGATAAATGCGGAACTTCCTTCCGTTTTCGCGAAGTTGTTCGGCGGTGGCAAGGCCAGACTGGTCCTGGAAGATCCCAATGACATCTTAAATACGGGCATCGATATCGATGTTCAGCCGCCCGGCAAAGCCGTAAAATCGATCAGATTGTTCTCGGGTGGTGAAAAATCACTGATCGCCATCTGTGTCCTGTTTACCATCCTCAAGGTCAGACCGGAACCGCTGATCGTCTTTGATGAGATCGAATCGGCCTTGGATGTCGCCAATGTCGAAAGATTTGCGAAATATGTCAAGGAATTCGCGGATAAATCGCAGTTCATCATCATCACTCATCGTCCCGGTACCATGGAACAGTGCGATTCATTATTTGGTGTGACGATGCAGAAACGCGGTATTTCGCAAATGCTTAAGGTCAAACTGATCGATGCGATCGAAATGGCTGAGCCGGAAGAAAAGTTAGGAGCTGAAGCATAATGGGCTTTTTCACAAAAGATAAAAACAAGTATCTGCACGGTTTTGCCAAGACTAATGATTCTTTAGGCCGAAAACTGCGTTTCGTTACTGAAAACAAGAAGCAGAACAAAGATGATTTCATGGAACAGCTCATGGTCACTTTGATCGAAGCCGATATCGGCTATCAGACTTCCGAACTGATCTGTGACAAGTTTTTCGAGACCTGTCAGAACTACTATTATCTTTTCGCCAAAGATATCATGAACTTCCTGGGCCAGACTTTCCGGGAAGTTTATTATGAGAAACCCGATGAAGATATAGTTTACAATGAAAACGGGCCGACGGTCATCCTGATGGTGGGTGTCAACGGTTCGGGCAAGACTTCGACCTGCGCCAAACTGGCTTACCGCTATCTTAACGACAACAAAAAAGTTGCGCTGGTCGCGGCTGATACTTTCAGAGCCGGTGCTGCCAAGCAGCTGCAGGTGTGGTCGGAAAGGCTTGATATACCCTGTATTACCGGCAAGGAAAACGAAGATCCAAGTTCCGTTTTAGTCAAAGGCTGCCGCTATGCCAAGGAAAACGACATCGACATCCTGATCTGCGATACGGCCGGCAGATTACAGACTAAAGTCAATCTGATGGCGGAACTGGAAAAGATGCACAGAGTCTTAGGCAAAGAGATAGATGGGGCTCCGCACAATACGTGGCTGGTACTGGATGCCAATACGGGTCAGAATGGACTCTCGCAGGCCGAATTATTCAACGAGATAACCGATCTAAACGGTATAATACTGACAAAGATGGACGGTACTTCCAAAGGCGGTATCGTCATCGCCATCAAACACATGACCGGCCTGCCGGTAAGATATATCACGGTAGGGGAGGACATGGAAGATATCCAGGATTTCGATTTCGATATGTACCTGGATTCGATCATCGGAGAACTGCGCCATGCCAATTGACAGGGAATACAATTCGCTTTTGCTGGATTATTATGGTGAACTGCTTACAAAACACCAGCAGAACATCCTCGATGAATATTTCAATGAAGATCTGTCGATGAATGAGATCGCCGACAATCTGATGATCTCCAAAAGTGCCGTTCAGGATCTGATCAAAAGATCACTCGTACAGCTAAACGATTACGAAAAGCATCTGAAAATGATCAAAAAGGATCAGCAGCTTGAAGAGATACTTTCACAAATGAAAAAGGAAAACAATGAATTATTAGATTCATTTATTCAAAAAATTGAAAAAATAAAGTAGGGAGAAGAAATTATGACAAAAATCATGGCTGTCAACTCAGGTAGTTCATCGCTCAAATTCCAGCTTTTTGAAATGCCTGAAGGAAAAGTTTTAACCAGCGGCAACGTGGAGAGGATCGGACTTCCGATGGGCATTTTCGGTATCAACGTAAATGGCGAAAGGATCTCCAGAGATGTTCCGGTACCTAATCATCAGTTCGCTGTCGATCTGCTGCTTGATGCTCTGATCGGCTATGGCATCGTCGAATCTCTTGATGAGATAAAGGCTGCCGGCCACAGAATAGTCCAGGGCGGTCCGTACTTCAAGGATTCCGTGAAAGTTGACGAATATGTCGTCGATAAAGTCAGAGAACTGATCGACATCGCTCCGCTTCATAATGCCGCCCATCTGACCTGCTATGAAGCTTTCAAAAATGCTTTGCCCAATATCGAACATGTTTTCGTCTTTGATACCGCATTCCATCAGACCATGGAAGCCGATTCATATCTGTTCCCGGTTCCTTACGAGTGGTATACCGATTACAAGGTAAGACGCTATGGTGCTCATGGCACTTCACATAAATTCGTTGCCAACCGTACGGCTGAAATTATGGGCAAGAACATCGAAGATCTCAATCTGATCACACTGCATTTAGGCTCCGGTGCTTCGATCACGGCAATCAAAGGCGGCAAATGCATCAATACCTCGATGGGCCTTTCGCCTTTAGGCGGTATCATGATGGGTACCAGATGCGGCGATATCGACCCGACCGTCGTCTATTTCATGGCCAAGAAGCTCAACTGTACACCTGAAGAGATGGAAACATACCTCAACAAGAAGTCCGGTATGGCCGGCGTATCCGGCGTTTCATCCGATTCCAGAGACGTCGAAAACGCCATCAAAGAAGGCAACGAAAGAGCAAAGATCACTTATGAACTCTATGCCAACCGCGTCATCAACATGGTCGGCGGCTATGTGATGCAGCTGGGTCATGTGGATGCTTTGACATTTACGGCCGGTCTGGGTGAGCATGCCACGATGGTCAGAGAAATGATCTGCAAGCGTCTGGAAGAAGGTCTCGGTCTGAAGATCGACTATGAACTCAATGCCAAATGCCATTCCGAAGCCGAATTATCGCTTCCGGATTCCAAAGTCAAAGTCTTCGTTGTTCCGACAAACGAGGAACTGGCCATCGTCAACGATACCGTCAGGATCTTAGGTTTATAAAATGTACAAAGAAGTCCTTGATCAGCTTTTGAAATATGATAAGATATCGATATTTCGACATCAGCGTCCCGATGGCGACTGCATGTTTTCGGCATTGGCACTGGAAAGCTTCATCAAGGACAACTTTCCTGATAAGACCGTAAAGATCGCCGGCGAAGATATTTATGATCTGGTTTCCAGGAACGATAAACTATCAGACAGATATATCAAAGAATCTTTAGCTTTCATCGTAGATACATCCAATGAAACACGTATCGATGATCAAAGGGCAATGAAAGCCAGATTCAAGATCAAAATGGATCATCATCCGTTACTTGAAAACTATGGCGATATCAATATCATCGAACCTAAAACATCGGCTTGTTGCGAACTGATCGCCAAGATATTGTTCTCCAAAGATTTCAAAGGATATGAAATCTCCAGGAAGACATGTGAATATCTGTATTGCGGAATAATATCCGATACGATCAATTTCCGAACGACCAACGTGACAACCGATACATTTTCCATCGCCAGCAAGCTCGTAAAAGTAGGGGACTTGCAGATATCAGAACTGGTTGAATTCGTTATGGATAAGAGCCTTGATTCTTTCCAGAAAGCGGCTAAAATCGTCTCTAAATTAAAATTAAGAGGCAGTTTCGGCTATATTTTCCTCAAATTGAGCGATCTGGAAAAGATCGGAGTATCACAGATCGAAGCCAAAAACAATATCGATGAGATCGGCAAGATCAAGGAACTGAATATCTGGTCAGTAGCGATCGAAACTAAAGATAAACTTATTGACTGTTCAGTCAGATCCAAAAAAGGATTCATTGTCAATCAGTTATGTGCCAGATACGGTGGCGGCGGTCATGCCAATGCCGCAGCCGTGAAAAATCTTTCAAAAAAAGATTTCAAGCGTTTTTATGAAGAACTTGATAATATGGCCAATCAAAATTGATTGAAATTTCAACTAATTTATTTTTCTTGCAAAAGCCTTGATCGATTCAAGGTTTTTGATTTCTGTGAAATCGCTTGTGAAGATAATAAAAAATTCTGCAAATGTTTATCAATAATTATCAATGCGTGAATGATTATCAGATCGATGCATGAGAACAATGGCAGTCAAGTAAAAAAAATAAAAAATACTTCATATAATAAAATGCGAATTCATAATTGAAAGAGATAGAATAGATTTATCATTAAGGAAAAGACTAAAAAACGCCTGAAATAAGGCGTTTTTAATCTAATTTAAGCTATTTATGAAGATAAGTTCTAAATAATATATCATTTCGCATAATGTATGTTATGCGATTTTTGTAAATGGATAAAAATGGCAAGAAATAAGGCTAGATACTCCCCTTTATTTCTTCAATAATATCTTCAATATTTGAATAAGTTTTATTGTTTACAAGACCACCGACAAAATTATTCAATTTATAATTCTCATTGTAATAATTTCTGACATCGCTCTTGTAGGCGAAGATCTTTTTATTCAAAGCGTAGCACATCCCTATTTCGGCAGCTGTGCCGGAATCAATTTCAATACCGTTGCAATTTGCTACAACGATCTGACATAGATTGATGGCTTTAAAATCCATATAGAAGCAGGCATCCTTGACAAGTTTGCTGCTGTCTTTATCGATTACGACTTCCTGCGGCAAAAAAGTCGCAAAACCGGCTTTTCTTAAGGCATCTGAATTAAGTTGATTTGAATATCGATCGCCTTCATTGAATAAAGGACCGGCCATATAGATGTTCAAAACGCCTTTTCCATAAGGTTCCATATACTTATCAAGCGCTTCGATCTCCTTTTTTCCGGTAACTTTAGGCAGTTCATGATCAAAAGTCAGCCTTCTATCACCATATTTTTCGACAAAAACAGGTCTAAATGAGCCATAATCTTCCTGGTAGACGACGAATGATTCATCTTTTGGATCGGCATAATAGTATTCTGACATTATTTATCCCCCTATTTTATATGTTCATTATATGTTCATTTATTATAATTTATTGTTTTTGTACATCGGGTGGGCATTTTTATAGGATTGTTTAAGCCTTTCCGATTCAACATGTGTATAGATCTCGGTCGTTGAAATATCGGAATGGCCAAGCAATTCCTGAATAACTCTGAGATCAGCTCCCCCTTCCAGGAGATGCGTGGCATAGGAATGGCGCAATTTATGTGGAGTCAATGGTTTTTTGATCCCGGCTTTCATACAGTATTCTCTGAGCATCTTTTCAACATATTCGGAATATATGGGCTTGCCAAGACGGTTGATATAGAACTGATTGGTCTTTCTTTTCTGCCATAAAGGTCTTATTTTGACGAAATATTCATTCATTAGAGCCTTTGTTTCAGCCGGTATCGGCAAAAGACGTTCTTTATTGCCCTTTCCCAGCACTTTTACGAAGCCTTCATTAAGATTGACCTGATTAGTTTTCAGGTTGCAGCATTCGCTTACTCTAAGACCTAATCCGTAGATAGTTTCCAGGATCGCATGATCGAATAGCTGCCTTGGATCTTCGTTATTGAAAATACCCATCAGTTTTTCGATTTCCGCTTTTGTGGCATAAATCGGAAGCCTTTTTTCCCCTCTTGATGTCTTTATATTCAGCGATGGATCTTTTATTTCGTATTTGAAATTAAGAAAACGATGAAAATTCCTGATGGAAGTCTTCATACGATTGATGGTTTTTGGCGCATATTCATCATTTATTTCATCAATAAATGATAAAACGATATCCTCACTGATATCCGAAATATCTTCAATACCCTCTTCATTTAGAAAAGCACGGTATTTATTCAGGTCACGCTGGTAGGATTCGACCGTATTTTCGGCTTTTCCTTCCGAAGTTGACAAGGAAATGACGTATTCCTTGATGGCATTTTCGATCTTCATTTGCCGATAGAAGCCTGAGCGGAAGCATAAAGTTCTTCAGCCGCTTCCAAAGCCGAAGTCGAAGTTTCCGAAGTGGAAATAGTCGCCAGTTCTTTAATAATATCTTCATGTTCAAGTCGCTTGACGGAAGTATTTGAATAGCCCTCATCATCCGATTTGAAGATATAGTAATGGGAATCGGCGCAGGCTGCCACCGCTGCCAGATGTGTGATACACAATACCTGCGTATTTCTGGCGATCTGAGCGATCTTCTGACCGATCGCCAAAGCAACTTTGCCGGAAACACCGCTGTCGATCTCATCAAAAATCACAAGCGATGTATCGCTTAAAGCGGTAAACACAGCTTTTAATGCCAACATGAGCCTGCTTATCTCACCGCCGGATGCAACATTGCGCAATGGCTTGGGTTCTTCACCCTTATTCATGGCGACAAAGAATTCAATATCGTCTTTACCCGACGGATTCAAAGCCATCTCTGCAATATCGATCTTGAAAACAACATTAGGCAACAAAAGTTCCCTGCACTGCTCAGAGATCTGATTTTCAAGCTGCACCGCTTTTTGTTTTCTGATATCGCTCAATTTATCAGCCAAAGCCTTTGCTTTAACGTAGAGCTCATCGACTGTTTTTTTCTTTTCCGCCAGCACGAATTCACGGTCTTCAAAGAAAGCTATCTTATCCTTAAGTTCTTCTCTTTTGGCAATCAGACCTTTGGTATCCGTGGCATGTTTTCTTTTGAGCTTTGAATAGGTATAAAGTCTTTCTTCGATATGATCGATATTAAGATCTTCATCGCTGAATTCATTCAGCAGTTTCTTTAACTTATCCATCTCGTCCTTGAAGGAATAATAAAGATCCTGCATCTTTTCTTTGGTACTTTCGATTACCGGATCATCAAGATTGAGCGTTTTCAATAAAACGGATAACTTTTCGTCGATCCCGCCATTTCCATCGTAAAGATCGACAGCTCCATTCAGGGTCATAAGATACTTTTCCGCGGATTTATAGCGTTTTTCCTTGGCTATAAGCTCATCTTCCTCATCCAAATCAAGAGAAGCTTCATTCAATTCGTTGAGATCGAAACGATAGAATTCCAGTTCCGCCTGATTGTAGGTCTTTTCATTAAGTTCATCATATTCTTTCTGAGCCTTATTGAAGCTGTTATAAGCGGTTTTATACTCAGCAATGAGCTCCGGTTCATTGATGTATTTATCAAGCAGTTTCAGATGATTTTTCTTGTTTAAAAGATATTGAGAATCCTTTTGCGAATGGATATCGATATGTTCTTCAAACAAGGAAGTCAGGAAATTGAGTGTTACGCCGGTGTCGTTGACTCTGATCGAATTGCGGTTATCGCGGGAAATGACTCTTCTGACGATGATCTCATCATCAAAATCGATATCCGCTTCAGTAAGGATATCTTTCATTTCCTCATCGACACTGAAAACACCTTCGATAATCGCCTTTTCCGCATTGGAACGGATGACGGAAGGATCGGCCTTGCCTTTGATCAAATAGGAAAGAGCACCGACGATGATGGATTTGCCGGCGCCTGTCTCGCCTGTGAACACCGAAAAACCATCATCGAAATCAAGTTCGAGTTTATCGATTATGGCATAATTTCTGATGTTCAGATTTTTCAGCATTTTTCTTACTCAGCTATCTTTTCAAACAAAGTGTTCACGCCGTTTTCATCTGTAAAGACGATCTGATCCTTATAGCCTTTTTTATTGGCATATTTCAGGATCGCCGTTTCCAGTTTACGGCCGTAACAGTAGATTTTAACGTTTTTGTTTAGATATTCATCCAGACATTTTTCATCGATCGGCAGCAGACTGCCGGCATCGATGAGCGTATAAGGAAGTTCATTAGCCAGGATAATGTCTTTGATCGCTTCAAGTTCATAACCGGAAGCGATGATTACTTTATCCCCTACTTCATTATTTGTTATTTTTTGCCAAATTCCTAGATTTTTGTGCAAATAATCGGTTTTTTGTTCATAAGCGAAGCATTTATCGGGCAACAGGATGATGACCGGACGATCGGCTTCAATAGCACTATGCAGGTAATCCTGGAAGTCGGTAGAATCTTTTGGATCGCAAATATAGCAGTTATCGAGCTGACAAAACAGATCATAGTCGAGATTGCCGTCGTTTATTAAACCGATTACAAGCGGTTTGGAAAGCTTGTTGATCTGGTTCTTGAGAACTTTATAGGAATTGGGCAGTTCAAAAGAACGCAAGACGACATAAGGGATCTTTCCGTCAAGAGACAATCCGGCGGCAAAACCCAGGGAATTCTCAGCGCTGGATACGGTATTGAAACAGCGGCCGGGGTATTTGGCAAAGATGCCGGAAACGCCATATTCATTGATGTTTCGGGAAGTAACGCAGACAAGATCTTCGTTTCCTGCCATCAGTTTTTCAACGCACATCCCGGCAATATTTCTTGCGTAATAAAGATCACCCGTCTCGCCATGAAGCAGTGTACCGTTGTTCACATTGAAAGGACCGACCTTGTTCCAGGAATCATTGGTCGAAGCTTCCGCATATTTGAAGCCCTTTCCTTTTGTCGTCAGACAATGGACGACGCAGGGATAGTTTTTCTCTTTGGCGATCTCGATCGCTCTTTGCAAGTCATCGAGATCATGACCGTCGATCGGACCGATGTAATCGATATTGAATTCCGCAAAGATGCCTTCATCAATGACATTACGCTTGATGTTGGTCTTGAGATTGTGAATATTTTCAATGATCTTGTCACCCTTCTTGGCCGGTCTGATCAGCTCTTTGACATTGTCTTTAAGGTTGTTGTAGGACTTGGTCGTTCTAAGACCGGCAATGAGCCTGTCGATCAGGCCGATACCTTTATCGATCGTGGTATCGTCGTTGAAGACGATGATCAGTTTCTTGCCTAGGCTGGAGATCAGATTGAGAGCTTCCGTATTGCGTCCGGATAAAAGATCGGTCGAATTGACGACAACGACGACATTGTAGTTCTTACGATTAAGATCGCGCGATGTCGCTAAACCGATCGCATTGGCCAATGAATAAGCTCCGTTGGAATTGGTCAAAAGCTCATCGGCCTTGCCATTGAGGATCTTATGGGTATAGTTGACATCATTGCCATCAAAAAGCAGGATATCTTCATTGTTAAACAGCTTATTCAACATGACGCTTAGTTCGACAGCTGAAAGATTACCGGACAGATAACCGCCGTTTTTTGAAGTAAATTCGATGATCTGCGCTCTGATCTGAGCACAGACTTCTTTAAGCTCTGAATTGCTCAGTTCTTTGAGAAACAAAGGATTCTTGATCTCGGAAATGTTCATATTAACGCTCCTTAAGTATACTTAAAAGCTGCGAAAGATAGATAGTATCGAAATCAGCTGTCGCAAGATATTCATCAAGTTCGTTGAATTCCAAAGCGATAAGATCTTTTAACTGCTCAGGTGAATAAACGGATAAGGCGGTGCCTTTATTATTCTTGGCATCGGAAAGGTTCTTGCCCATTTCCGCTTCCGATTTGATCAGATCGAAGAGATCGTCCTGATTCTGGAAGATATGACCGATAAGCGAACCGAGTTTTATGTAGTATTCTTCTCTATCTATCCTGGCGATATACATTGGGATCAGGCAGGCGATCTTGAAAAGACCACCGGTCTTGTTGTCCTGGATCTCGATCAGTTTATCTTCATCGATACTGTCATTGTCCGATGTTACATCCAATAGCTGACCATAGATCATGCCGTCGATCCCGGCGTACTTGCTTAAAGCAGCGATGATACTGACTTTGGTTTGCGCATCGTAGCTTGGGCTTTCGGCAATGACTCTAAAGGCATTGGTCAGCAGTTCATCTCCGGTCAAAATAGCGATATCTTCTCTGAAAGCCTTATGCAGCGAGGGCTTGCCCCTTCGCATATCGTCGTTGTCCATGGCCGGCAGATCATCGTGAATCAGCGAATAGGTCTGTATCAGTTCCAAAGCCATAGCGGCATCGTAGGCTATGGCTTCGTCAAGGCCAAAACCCTTGCAGATCGCAAAGATGATCCGGGGTCTGAATCGTTTGCCGCCTTCCATTGCATAAGCCATCGCTTCAGAGATAAGACAAGGCCGTTGAGCCTCAAGATAGGAAGCTATATGTTTTTCAAAATCACTCATCTTCTATCTCCTGATCGAGTTCCTTTATCTTCTTTTCAAAGCCTTCCAGCTGGCTCTTGAGCTGTTTGGAAAGCTTTAATCCTTCTTCATATAAAGCGATCGATTCATCAAGTTCGATATCATTGCGTTCCAGCTTTTCCACGATATCCTGAAGTTTCTTCATCTGCTGTTCAAATTTGACTTCTTCGGCCATATTCTAGTCCCTTTCTATGGCATCGATGCTGCCATCCGCAAAACGAAGCTGAAACACCTCTTTTTTAAGTTCAGCTTTTCTTTTGACGATCTTTTCATCCTGAAAGACCAGTGAATAACCCCTTTTTAAGACGTTTTCAGCGTTATAAGCTTCTAATAGTGTATTTAATCGTTTTAACAGCAATCTTTCGTTATTTAGCTTCAAATCAAGCTTAGAAAGCATCGTCGTATCATATAATTCAAGTCTGTCGCTATAACGTCCGATCTTATGTAAGATAGAGCTTTTGATACTTTCGATATCATTATCGATATTATTCGCGATCGATCTTAGGATCTGCTGATAATGCAAGAGTCTGGTCGTATATAGATCATAGCTCATCCTTCTGTTATCAAGCAGATTCAATAATTGCTGATACATGGAATCCTGAAGGTCTTCGATCATGGCAATAACTTCATCGATCTTCGGTGTGATCAGCTCGACCGCCGCTGTCGGCGTAGCCGCTCTTAGATCGGCTACGAAATCCAGTAAAGTAAAATCCTGTTCATGGCCGACACCGGAAACGATGAAAGTTTTGGCTTGGTATACTTTATTGACCAGTGCTTCATCATTGAAACAGAAGAGATCTTCAAAGGAACCGCCGCCCCTGGCGATGATGATGGCATCATAGCCCATTTCATCGACCTGATCGAGTCTGTTAATGATATCGGCAGGAGCTTCACTTCCCTGCACCAAAACGGGATAATATGTGACTTTGCATAAAGGCCATCTTCTGGCAAAAGCCGTTTTGATATCGGACATCGCCGCCGACTTATCTCCTACAAGAACGGCTATCTTTTCCGGATAAGAAGTACTTAATGTTTTTTTATGTTCAGGGTCGAATTTCCCCTCTTCAGCAAGCTTCTTTTTTAAAGCCTCATAGCGGGCATAGAGATCGCCTAAGCCATCCAGCGTGATCCTTTGCACATACAGCTGCATCTGGCCGCTGGCCTCAAAGATCGAAACGGAACCAAAGACGATGACCTTATCCCCTGTTTTAGGTTCAAAACGCAGGGTCGAAGTCGCCGATTTGAACATTACACAGCTTATCGCGGCATGTTCATCCTTCAAAGTGAAATACAGATGACCAGAAAAATGCCGGTGATAATTGGAAATCTCACCAGCCACATAGATCCTCTGGATGTTGTTATCGTTATCAAGGCGGTTTTTCAGATATCTTAAAAGACCGCTTACGGTAAGCTGCTGCTGCATATATTATCTAAAACTCCGTTTATATATTTATATGCTTCTTCATCACAATACTCTTTAGCCAGAATGACCGCTTCATCGATGACGACGGCTTTGTCGTTTAGACCCTGTTTGATCTCGGAAACGGTCTCTAACAATATAGCCTGCTCGACCAGATTCAAACGATCAAAAGTCCACTTATTAAGATAAGCGGATATCTCTTCGATATAGACGTCCTTATTGACATTGACGTCATCCCTGATCGCGAGTACATAATCATCGAACTCTTCAGGTTCAAAATTATCTTCAAAACAGCGGTTTAGCTCCTTATGCAGAAGCAGATGCTGATACAAAGTAAAAACGATCTTTTCGCGATATTCATGGCGATTGAGCATATCAGTATTATATAACATTTTTAGGCTTATCGCCAAAAGCTGCGCTATAATTTAAAACATGAAAAACAAAAGCTTTTTCTACCGCTTTTTCGGTCATCTGAAAACGATCAATACCCATAAATTTCTGGTCATGAAGACCTGTTTTAAATGCGGCATGTATAAGCAAGGCCTTCTGCACGATCTTTCCAAGTATTCTTTTACCGAATTCTGGCCATCGGTAAAATATTTTCAAGGTGACCGCTCTCCTATCGGCAAAGAAAAAGAAGTAAACGGCGGCTATTCTTTAGCCTGGCTGCATCATAAAGGCAGAAATAAGCATCATTGGGAGTATTGGGTCGATAGACCGGCCAGTGAGATCTCCATCTATCCCTTCGAGATGCCGGTAAGATACATGCTGGAATCGGTGATCGATAGGATCTGCGCTTCCAAAGTCTATATGAAAGACAAATACGATGCTTCTTCGACCTTAAATTTCTTCATCAATTCCAAGGAATACCAGGTCATGAATCCCAAGACCGTGGAACAGATCACTTATCTTTTGCAATATCTCAAAGACAATGGCGAAGAAAAAGCTCTTGCCTACTACAAGAGCCTTTATAAGAAACATAAGAACGATAAGACTATATCTTTTCGCTAGTTAAAGCAACATTGATCGAATACGGCAGCTGCTGCAGTTCTACGCCGGCTTCCTTCAGCATCTTCTTGGAAGCGATATTGCCTTCCGTACCGTCGTATTTGTCCGATTCATATACGACTTTTTTTATGCCCGACTGAATGATGGCTTTGGCACATTCATTGCAGGGGAATAATGAAACATACAGAGTACAGCCTGAGACCGGACGGGGTGAATTTAAGATCGCATTTAATTCGGCATGGACGACAAAGGCATATTTCGTATCCAGAAAACCGCCTTCCCTTTCCCAGGGGAAATCTTCATCATTGCAACCTCTGGGCATGCCGTTGTAGCCGATCGAAACGACTTTGTTGTCCTGATCGATGATACAGGCTCCAACTTGTGTATTGGGATCTTTTGAACGAAGACCCGAAAGATGAGCCAGACCCATGAAATACTCTTCCCAAGAAATGACCATGTTAACCTCCGTATGTGCTATACACAATATTCAAGCGCTGCCATAAAGAAACGGCATATTTTTTAAATCCCATATCATTAAGCATCCGCACGACTTCCAGATCGGTTCCCGCATATATGGGTTCTATCGTTTTAATTGTGGCATATTTGATAAACAGTGACAATATCATCACTACGATCAGCACACTAAGCCCCCTTTTGTCCTGCCTGGAACTGAAGAAATACATCACGACTCCGGCCACCAGTCCGCCCAAATGCGCGATCCACGCTGTCGTATCGATGGTATTGATCAGCACATTGATCAGAATAAGCGGAATGAAAGTCGAAAAAGAGACGACTTTCAAACGTAAAAGATCGATGATAAAGATCACCAGCAGGCCATAGATACCCCCGGAGATACCGACGGTGATCGTATTGCTGGAAAGGATGTCCTGGGTCAAAGAAGCCGTGATGATCGAAACGATCAGCGTCAGGATATACAATTTCCTCTTAAGTCTTCTTTCCAGATAGGCTCCCAGAATGTACAGGGAATACATATTCGTAGCCAGATGCAGGAAACCGCCATGGACGAAAGCGGAAGTGAAAGTCCGCCAGAACTGCTTCAGGCCTAAAGTGAAAGTCATGTAGTCGGCACCAAGCATGATATAGACCGCCGATTTATCGTATTTGGAACTTAAAAACAGACTTAGCAGATAGACAAGACAACATACGATGATGACAAAATAAGTCACATAAGGATAATTGCGTTTAAAGAAAGGTTTGGCCAGCCTTTTCTGTTTGATGATCTGATCGACCGCATCAACGAACTTCTGCAGTTCCGTTTCCGGATCGGCATCGTCCTTGATAGCCGTATAGATCTCGGGATAGATATTGAAGACGTTTATCCCGTCGGCAAAGCCTTCTTCCAGATTGAGGAAAGGTTTATCTTCATTTGTTGCATCGTATTCCTCGTTGGCAATATGGATATCCAGAAAAGAAAGCTGTCTGTTTTGCAGCTTGGATATGGCTTTGATGATAGTCTCGACTCTTTGACGGTCGTACTCGAAAACAGAGGCCTTGTTCAAGGTCACTCTGATCAGCTGATAATTGAGATCGTCGGTATTCATGAGCCACAGCTCCACATCGACATACTGCTGGTATTGCTGAATGAGCTGTTGCGAGAAACCATGTCTGGCCATGAGTTCCTTAGCGACCTGATACAGTTTGAAGAATTCTTTTTCAGCCACTGAACTTGCCGCCTTTATTACGGATGTATTCTTTCATATATTCAGGCATATCCGTTTTAAATTCCATCCTTTCATTGGTCCTTGGATGGATGAAAGAAAGCAGATAGGCATGCAGATACTGACCTGAATCATCCAATATCTTTCGTCCATAGCGGGGATCGTTTAGTACCGGGTGATTTATATATTGCATATGGACCCTGATCTGATGGGTACGTCCTGTTTTAAGTTCGACGTCGACAAGTGTGGAATCATCATACCTTTCTAAGACGTTGAACAGCGTGATGGCTTCTTTGGAATTTTTAGGAGTAACGCACATCTGCTGCCGGTTTTTTTCACTTCTGCCGATCGGAGCATCGATCTCCCCTTCTCCGATCTCCAATACGCCGTTTACGATCGCATAGTATTTACGATAACAGGTCTTGTCTTTCAACTGCTCGGAAAGGATCTGATGCGCAATATTATTTTTGGCACAGACCAATAATCCCGAAGTATCTTTATCGATACGATGGACGATACCAGGCCGATAATAGCCGTTGACATCGGAAAGCTCCTTGCAATGATACAACAAGGCATTGACCACCGTAGAATCGGGATTGCCGACAGCCGGATGAACGACCATATCTTTGGGCTTGTTGATGACGATGAGATCTTCATCTTCATAGACGATATCCAAAGGGATATCCTGGGGAAGGATTTGCGTCATCACCTTCTCTTGATAGTCAAAAGCGATCCGATCACCGACTTCAGTTTTTACTTTCTTGTTTGGCAAGGAATCATTTAAAAAGACTTCGCCCTTTTCGATCAGCTTCTGAATGGCGGTCCTGGATAAAGGCGTATTTTCAGCCAGATAGGCATCGAGCCTGATCCCGGCATTTTCTTCATCGACTACAAGCTCAATCCTTGGCATTTCTGGCCTCCCATAAAGTCTTGATGATCAACAGGAAACAGCCGACCGTAATAAAACAGTCAGCCACATTGAAGACCGGAAAGTCATAGCTGAAGATCTTGAAATCCAGAAAATCGATGACATAGCCTAAACTGATCCGGTCGATGAAATTGCCGATAGCACCGGAAATTATCAGCAGATAGGACACTTTCGATACCAGATCCTTTTTATCTGCAGTGATAAGCAGATAAGCCAGGATGAAACAGGCAATGATCGTCAAAGCCAGCAGAAAGCTTCTGGCATTCTGCAGAATCGAAAAACCCGCTCCGTAGTTATGGACGTGCGTAAGATTGAAAAAGCCTTTGATCACCGTGATCGAAGTGCCATGATGCAGATTCATGGTGATGATCCGCTTGACGTACTGGTCGATCAGGACAAAGATCGTTATGAATACTAAATATAAAAAATAGATCATATGCTCAAAAAAAGAATCAACACGATTTCTCGTGTTGCTTAGTGGGAAAGCTTGTATGCTTTCAAAGCCCGGGAGATCTGATCGGGACAGCTAGTCCCTCTTTCATGACAGTCGACGCCTTCAAAAGCCTTGATCACATCATCGACTTTCATGCCAACAACGATCCTGGAAATACCTCGCAGGTTGCCCTGACAGCCGCCTTGCACGACTAAGGATCTGATGGTATCGCCATCGATATCGAACTCATAATGCTGGGAACAGACCCCGCTAGGTTTGTATTCAAACTTCATATAATCACCTTCCCTTCTAATTTTAAAGTAAAAACAATGCATTTGCTAGTTTAATGCGCGCGTATTTGTTAAAATTGAAAGGCAAGGAGATCTTTATTATGGGAAAGATTAGAACCAGATTCGCACCGAGTCCGACCGGATACATGCATATCGGCAATTTAAGGACAGCTCTTTATGCCTACCTTATCGCCAAAAAGGACGACGGTGATTTCATATTGCGTATCGAAGATACTGATCAGGGCCGTCTGGTCGAAGGTGCCGTCGATATCATCTATAACACCTTGAAACAATGCGGATTACAACACGATGAAGGACCTGATGTAGGCGGAAACTACGGTCCTTATGTCCAGTCGGAGCGCATGAAAGCCGGTATCTATCACGACTATGCCCATCAACTGGTCGAGATGGGGAAAGCTCATTACTGCTTCTGCAAAGAGGAAGACATCGAAGCTCAAAGGAAAGCCCAGGGCGATTCCTTCTATTTCGTCGATCCCTGCAAACTTCTAAGCAAACAGGAAATAGATCAAAAGATCGCTAATGGCGAACCCTATGTCATCAGATTGAATGTCGAAAGTGAAGGAACCACTTCATTTACCGATGAAGTTTATGGCACGATCACCGTGGAAAACAAGACTCTTGATGAGATGGTCTTGCTTAAATCGGACGGTTTTCCGACCTATAACTTCGCCAATGTCATCGACGACCATCTGATGGATATCACCGATGTCGTCAGAGGCAACGAGTATCTTTCTTCCACGCCTAAATACAACCTCATCTATGAAGCTTTCGGCTGGGATATCCCCCGCTACATCCATTGTCCGCCGGTCATGAAAGACGAACATCAGAAGCTCTCCAAAAGAAACGGTGATGCCTCCTTCCAGGATCTGCTGGCCAAAGGTTATCTGCCTGAAGCAGTGCTCAATTATATCGCTCTTCTTGGCTGGGCACCCAGTGAAGACCGCGAGATCTATTCACTTGTAGAACTATCAAAAGCCTTCGATGTCAAAAGGATCGGTACGACCGGAGCGATCTTCGATATCGATAAGCTGACCTGGATGAACGGCGTCTACATCCGCAATATGAAAATGGAAGACTACTATGAGCTGGTAAAGCCTTATATTGAAGAAACGGTTGGAAAAGATTTCAACTATAAACTCATCGGTAATGCCATCCATGATCGTATCAATACCCTTTCCGAGATCAAGGATATGATCACTTTCTTCAATAAAGCTGATGAATACGAAAATGATCTCTTCTTCAATAAGAAAGCAAAGACTGATCCGCAACTGGCCAAAACGATCTTGCAGGAAGTCGAGGCGGCACTTAAAGGCTGTGAAATCTGGGATAATGAAAACATCTTCAATTGTCTTTCTTCCAGGGCACAGGAACTTGGATATAAAAACATCACGATGATGTATCCCATGCAGGTCGCCTTATCTGGACGCTCCGTTGCCCCGGGCGGTGCCACCGCTATCGCCGAGATCCTGGGCAAGGAAGAATCCTTAACAAGGATCGCCAATGCTTTATCAAAGATGTAACAAAAAAACGGAAGCTTGACTTCCGTTTTCTTTTTGATGGTGATCTGTATGGGATTCGAACCCATGAGTGTCGCCTTGAGAGGGCGATGTGTTAACCGTTTCACCAACAGACCATTAAGGAGCTAAGCTCCTTATAATTTTATTCTACTACTTCTTCGACGACTTCTGTAGCCTCATTTTCAACTTTTTTCTTTGTTGACTTCTTAGGCTTGGCTGTCTCTTCAACTTTTCCGTTCCTGGCTGTTTCACAGATCTTGGCGAAATCCTCAGGATTGTGGATAGCGATCTCGGAAAGCATCTTTCTGTTGACGTTGACGCCGGCTTCTTTTAAACCGTGCATCAAAGTAGAATAATTCATGCCGTTCATTCTGGCCGCCGCATTGATCCTGGCGATCCAGAGCTTACGCATTTCTCTCTTTAATTCTCTTCTGTGGATGTAGGCATACTTCCAGGAATGCATGACCTGTTCATGGGCCGTCCTGTAAAGTAAGTGTTTGGAACCGAAGTAACCGGACGCAAGCTTCAAAACTTTCTTTCTTCTGTTTCTTGTAGGAGTGGAACCTTTAATTCTAGCCATATTTCAATATCCTCCTATCCCTGTAATAAGTCCCTGTCTCTCTTGACGACCGAAGCATGGACGAGAGACGGCTTGTGTAAATGTTTCTTCTGCTTGTGCGTCTTGTTCTGAGCAAAGTGGGAAGTATAGTTGGAATACTTTCTCAGTTTGCCGGTACCGGTAACTTTTACTCTCTTGGCAAAAGTTTTCTTTGTTTTCATCTTTGGCATTTGATCTTCCTCCTATTTCTTTTTAGGTGTTAAAACACAAGACATGATGTTGCCTTCCAGTTTGGGCTGCTTGTCGACCGAGGAGATTTCCGCAAGAGATTCGACGAATTCGTTCATGATCTTTAGACCTACTTCCTGCCTGGTCATCATACGTCCTCTGAAACGCATGTCGATCTTGACTTTCATGCCCGATTCAAGCCACTTGCGGGCCTGTTTCTGCTTGGTCTCAAAGTCATGCGTATCGATGACGGGTGACAGACGTAAAGGTTTGATCTCGGTATTCGACTGTTTCTTTTTGGCTTCCTTGGCCTTTTTCTGAGCGTCGAAACGGAAACGGCCGTAATCCAGTATCTTGCATACCGGCGGCTGCGCGTTAGGAGCTACACAATAAAGGTCTAAATCAGCGTCATAAGCGATTTGCAATGCCTCATTTCTTGACATTACACCCAGTTGGCTTCCATCTGGGCCGATGACCATCACTTCTCTGAAACGAATGCTTTCGTTTACCAGGTCATCATTTCCACGTTTTTTTGTTATAGTTTTATACCCCCTAATTAAATAAAAAGTGAGACAAAGCCCACTCTTAAATATCGTTACCCTCGTAGCAATATACCCAAGTTCTTTGAACATCAGGTGAGAAGTGGCCTTCTGCTTTCTACATACTTTTTATTACTCAATTATTTAAACATATCGATTTAAAAAAGTCAAAGAATATCGCACTTTTTAATCATTTTTCGTAAATATCACATCAAAGAAATGTGAATCATCGCTAAACAGTAGTGGAATACGTTCAGCAGTTACGATATCAACCCCTACCGTTCCCGTCGAGCCATCATCCGCTGCCAGCCCGACATCGAAGACTTTAACATAAGATGTGTCATTAACATCCAGCTCCAGTTTCAGTTCGTGGGCGACATCATACCTTACTTCGACACTGCCGTTGGGTGGCAGATTGCCGGAAAGAAAGACGTAGGTTCCGCTGTATTCCCCTTCTTCCAGTTCCATCAGATCACACAGTTCACCATGGATTTTTACGGTGATGCTTTTCCCATCGCCATTGAAGATCATTTCGCCATATTCCGAGACAAATACGCCTTCATGCGGATCGGGTGATGGAGTAGCGGGTTCATACGGATAGTTGCCGTTATTGCCAGTACCACTACATGAAACGCAGCATATCGTTATTACTATAAGACATATGATCTTTACAATTATTTTTCTTTTCATACCGATTCTCCAAAAGATTGCTTCAAAGATCGTCTGAATATGCTATGAACTTTAAATGCTTCTTTTCTCTATTCTAACATTGCTTCCCCTGCCGGCAAATATCCATACACTAATATATCCGTACACATATATATCTGAAATTTTTTCATTTATTGAAAACATTTTTTCAAAAATGGTTGACATCAGGCTTTTGAAGGTTTAAAAATAAAGAAGTAAAAAATCTGTGTATAGAGGTAGCGGTGCAGATGAGTAATACAGTTAGCCGGCAGGCCATGATCTGTATGAAAGGCAATCACCGCCGAAGGTCAGGAACAGGCATGATCCTGACGTGGGGTCATAGGAAAGACCTATGACACTCCTTCGTAAGAAGAGGCGCTATTACTTTCGATGAATTCGTATGTGATAGTGCATACGATTTTTTATTGAAAGTCTTTAGGTAACATGTCAAGTAATTAGTTTTATCTGACTGATTTGGTTCTTTGAAAAATGTGCACTACGAAAACTGCTTTTTGGTAAAAAGTCAGAAAATGATGGATGATGTTGTCCTAGCTCTTATGAGCTAGAT
>JAFRIG010000067.1 GCA_017432895.1 Erysipelotrichaceae bacterium
GGCGTCCGGTAGGTATCGATACCTTCGATGTCGCAGACTTTCTGCGCCAATGCATCATCCTTGTCCCATGGGAAGTATAAACCATCATAGAAACCGCCATAGGCATTGAAAGCCCAGTCGCAGGCTCTGATCTCACCGGTCTCATCGTTCTTGATGAAAGTCGGACCCGTGTCACGGAACCAGGCGTCGTTGTTGGACATTTCAATGACCCTGATCTCCGGTGGAAGAACGTTGCGGGCATGAGCGTACTGTTCAGCCGATACCAGCATGGTGACCGGGGTAAACTGCGAAACGGCCAGGGCTACGTTCTTGTAGGCTTCCTGGGCCGGTTTGCCGCCGTCACGCCAGACATCGGGTCTTTCCGGCCAGATCATCCAGACCTGGCTCTGAGGTTCAAATTCACCCGGCCAACGGAAACCGTCCTGGCGGGGCGTCGATCCTTCGATTCTTTTTGCCATATATTATTCCTTTCTTGACTTTCGATAAGATCTTTTTGTTACCGTTTTTAAAACGGTTTACAGAAACGATACTTATCTGGTCTTAATATCTTCTAAATAAAAAATACCATTTTATCGTATTTTTCTACAATAAAATGGCTGGTAAAAGAAACGCCTGGAACACTGTTTGCACAATGTTACTTTTTAGGTAACATTGTTCCGGATGAACTAATGGAAACGATCCTTTTATACATTAAAGTTTCAATGATCGCGATCATCCCGATCCGGGATGTGATATCCTCATCCTCATATTCGATCTCATCGGCAAAGACATAGAAATTGAGATCGGAAAGATTCTGGATCGCATTGTTGTCGGACCTGGTGATCGAAATGATCTTGGGCGTCGAGATCGCAAAGATCCTTTCGATATTGTGAATGACACTCTGGTTGTTGCCGTTATAGGACAAAGCCAGCAGGATATCGTCACGCTTGATCTTCTTTAAGACCGACTTGAATTCAAATTCCTCTCTTGGCACTTCCACATTATAGCCACAGGATACCAGCAGTCTTTTGACATAGGAAGCAACTTCAGAGCTTAGGCCTTCAGCCAGGATATAGATATCCGGATTGCGCGACATCAGCTTGTCAAACAGTTCCATCTTCTCATCGGTGATGACCTTGACCGCTTCAATGACGTTTTTGAGATAGGAATCCCGATAATCGTCTTTGGCCACGATATTGGGGATCTCGATCTTGCGGGTGGCATATTCAGTCTCTCTGACATCTTCGATGAAATCGTTGTAACCCTCATAGCCCAGCTTCTTGACAAAACGGAAAAGCGTCGTCGTCGAAACGAAACACTTTTCGGCCAGCTGTCTGATCGAAAGACTCTTCACCACATGAAGATTCTTGATGACATAATTAAAAATTTCCTGTTCACCGCTGGTGAGATTGGGTACGGCTGAACTCGTCTTTTCGTAGAAATCCATCTCTTATATTATAAAACGCAATATCCGTATTTTGATACGGGTCCTTCAATAGAACTTCTCGATCTCGCCCTCAATGCCATAACGCTTTTTGAATTCTTCAAGATCCTTACTGTTTCTTATCAGCATGATCTCTTCAAATTTCCCGTTTTTGAGATATTTAAAACCGGCCGACTGTTCGCCCGTACAGATGCTGGCTCTGATCGCCGGCTTTTTGATTGATGGATCATAGGCCATTTTTATTTCTTTCTTTTTAAAAAACATGTTCCTAACAAAAATATGATACCGCAATTATCACTCTTTGCCTCATTCATCAAATATAAATATTATTGTGCTTCGATATTATTAAGTACTCTTTTTAAAGTCTCTTCGAATAATGTCACTTCCTCATCGCTCATATCCCGATAATATTCTTTCATCATGTTTACAGCGACCTTTTCGATCACCTTCTTATACTTCTGCGACTTTTCCGTCAAAGAGACCAGGGTGCAGCGATGATCGTTTTCATCTTCGATCTTCTCGATCAGGCCCTGCTTCTCCATCCTCTCCAGCATCGTCGTCAGGGACGTTTTGGCCAGTCCCGTGGCCTTACATATGTCTTTGATAGTCATCTGCTTCCTGTCCATAAGCACGTACATGATCGTGCCCTGGGCTCCGTTGAACTCCTTAACACCCTCCTTTTTAAGAAGTTCGTTCGCCCTACGGTTAGTCAGTTTGCTGATCTGTCCGATCAGATATCCTCCGTTATAATGCATTACTACCTCGCTTTCTCAGGGGATTCCTGAACTATCAAAAAAAGGCCGTATTACTGGCCTTCATAGCTCTCGCAAAGATTTTCCGCGATATTCATGATGTGATCGCCGATCCTTTCGATATCGATCAGCAGCTCCGAGTAGACCACTCCGGACTCCGCTTCGTCAGGACTCTGTTTGATCCTTTCGATCTCGATGCTCCGATATGTCATACACAGTTCATCGATCAGATCTTCATTCTTCTTCACCAGCTGGAACAGTTCCCGGTTGCCGGTATCGATGATCTTCTCCACAAGTCTCAGCGAATCGAAAATGATATCCGATAATTGCTGCAGCTCGTCATAGGCGATCAGCGAGAACGACAAGTCGTTTCTGATCATGTCATCACCTGCTTCACCGATATTGACCGCATGATCGCTCATCCTTTCGATATCGACATTCATGGAGAACAAAGACGCAGCCTGTTTTGATTCCTGCATATTGGGATTGGAAGCCATCAGCAGCATCAGAGTACGAGAGATACCGTCATTGATGAGATTGACCTGTTCTTCATTGCTTTTGATCGCTTCCAGATCGGTATAGTGCTCCAGCAAGGCATTGAAACCGGCCTTGATGCTCTTCTGTACGATATCGAACATGTTGGCCATCTCGATATTGATACTGAAGATATTGAACGCGGTATTGCTTTCGGTCTTGGTCGTCGGCTCGACTTCCGGCTGCAGCTGTTTGATACTGCCCTGATCGGGAATAATCATATAGGCGATCTTGACAAAGATATTGGCGATCGGGAAGAAGACTAATGTCGCCACTAACGAAACCAGTGTATGCATCAGTGCTATCTGCAAGACGACGTTGCCCGGTGCCAGCCTCTCATAGAACTTGTCGAAAGGAAGGATCAGATATAAGACCGTAAACAAAACAGCGGTAAAGATGTTGAACACGAAGTTGATAAGCGAGACCCGCTTGGCATCACGATTGAAACTCAAGGATGCCAGCATCGCTGTCGTACAGGAACCCAGCTTCTGGCCCAGGTTGAAGAACATGACATCGTTGATCCTGATCAGTCCGCCTTTAGCCAATGACTGCACGATACCTAAAGAAGCCGAAGAGGACTGGACCACGGTCGTCAATACGAAGCCCACCAGGATGCCGAAGAGCGGATTCTGCATCGAGACCAGGATGTTGATGAAGAACGGCGAAGAAGCCAAAGGCGCCAGGCCGCCGGACATCGTATCCATACCGATGAACACGAAGCCTAAACCCATCATAATCTCACCGATGGCATTGAGACGGTCGTTCTTGACAAACATGATCAGGCAAACGCCGATGAACGAAAGAAAAGGTGCGACCATTCCCACATCCAAAGCCATCAGGAAGCCGGTTATCGTCGTACCTACGTTGCTGCCGAGTATGACATAGACAGTCTGGGCGACGCGCATGATGCCGGCATTGACAAAACTTACCAGCATACTGGTCGTAGCACCCGAAGACTGGACCAGCGCCGTTACCAGCACACCGGCCAGTAAAGCGATGATCGGTTTTTTAGTCAGTTTTTCCAGTACATCCTGCAGCTTGCCGCCGGCCATGTGCTTGAAACCACTGCCCATGACCTCCATGCCATAGAGGAAGATCGCCAAACCGCTGAGTACAGAAAGAACATCAGTAAAATTCATTCGCAATAATATAATAACAGATAAGTCGTCATAAAAACAAAAACCCGTCGAAATCGACGGGTTTTAAGTCTTGAATCGGCTTATTGAAGTGGTTTTCCGCAATTCGGACAGAATTTTGCCCCTGCCGGCAGCGGATTGCCGCAGAACGGACAATAGCCTCCACCACCGCTCTGGCTGTTGCCGCCGGTCTGCTGGATGAAGGATGAACCGGCATTGGTAGCCATGTTCACATTCATGAAACCGGTCGCTGCGCCGTTAGGATTGTTGGCGGAATCGCGCAAAGCATCGGCCATCGCCGTGATGATCGTCGCATTGGCCGTATCCTTATCCTTGTTGACAGCCGAGAACTGGAAGTTCTTGATCTTTTCGGCATCTTCCTCCGGGATCGTGACGGAATTGATCGTCAGCGACTCGAAAGCGATACCTCTGTTTTCTTCCCAAGGTGTCTTCAAAGCAACTCTCAAAGCTTCTTTGAGCTCCGTGGTATGGGAAGGAAGTTCGGAATATCTGATGCCCAGATCGGAGAGTCTGCCGAAAGCCGGATTCAAGGCATCGAGCATCTCGGACTTCATGATCCTGATCAGATCCTCTTTATCGAATCTGGCCGCCTTGTTGCCTGCGACTTTCTGATAGAAGATGACCGGGTCGATGATCCTGAACGTGAATTCGCCATTGCATCTCACGGAGATCTCGACTTCCGAACCGGTCGCCTTGTCGAAGATCACTCTGAACGGGATCGGTGTTGAAGTGCCGAAGCGGTTGTCCATGATCTCTTTGGTGTTGACATAGTAGACCCGCTGGGACTTGTTGACTTCACCGCCGTAAGTGAAACGCTCGAGAGCCTCTTTGAAAGAGTTCTTAAGTCCTTCTAAACCACCATCGAAAATGCTGGGAGACAGCGATGAATCGAAGGTGTAGTTGCCCGGTTCAGCCGCTACTTCCAGGATGTTGCCCTCTTCAACGACCAGAGCGCACTGTCCTTCGTTGACGACGATTCCCGAACCGTTGGTGATGACTTCGCCGGATCCTCCATAGCCTCTCTTGGTACCCTTGACCATCAAGGTATCATTATCCAGTGAATCGCAGACAAAGTAATCCTTCCAGGTGTCAAGGACCGTACCGATCACGGAACCGGCTAATGCTTTAACTAAACCCATTTTAATTCCTCCTTTGTGATTTAATTATTTATTCTAAAAGTGTCCGCCATGTCCGCCATGGGAAGATCCACTTGAAGAAGTGTGAGTATGTGAACCGCCTGAGAAGCCCCCGCCCATATGGCTGCTTGGCCCCTGGGTGTGGTTCGAGGGGTTATTACGTGGACGCATCGTCCTGGTGACATGTCTGTTCACCAGCATATCCGAAGCGCCGTTGACATAGAAACTGTTGTTGACGATGTAGTTGCGGGCCGAAGTCTGTCTTCTGGTATTGGCCATTTTGCCCTTCAAGGAAAGCGAAGTGATCAGCGAAGAGATGGCTCCGAATATCGCCGAAATCATCACATTGACGACACCGAAAGTCGCTTTAGGCTTGGTATTGTCGATATCGATGATATCGCCCTTTTCGCCATTGAGGATGTACTTATCCACCCGATCGGCATAGATCACGAAGGCATCATAGTACTTGCCGGCTGAAAGATCATCAGCCATATCATCGAAGATCTCATCGATGCCGTAATCCGTGAAATAATCGATAGCCTTGCCCTTGGTCGAAACATACCACGACCTTTCGCTCATATTAAGCAGGAACAATATGCCATCCTGACCATATTGGGAATAATCGTATAAATCATCGGCATAATCCCTGGCCGACATGCCATTGAAGGAATCGGTCGTCACGACTACCGCATCGAAACCGTATTTGTCCTTGATCTTCTGCAGCTTACGATTGAGCTTTTCCTCCTCATTATCGCTAAGCAGATCGGCATAGTCGTTGACTAGTGCCTTAAGCGTGGAAACCGGAGCCTCACTTTCGTAAGAGACCTCATTGACAAACTTAACCACATACTGGTAGCAGTCCTTGATACCCTCATAGAAGGCGTTGGGATCGGAAGCCGAAACGCTGGAAGCCCGACTGTAGAATTTGTTGAAGATGGCTTCCTCATTTTTCACAACTTCCGAACTTGCCGGACCATCCGCCGCCACATAGTAGACGTTGGAACTCATGACGATGGCCACATTGTTGGTCGCCGAAGCGTTGTTCTTGAGGAAGTCTTCAGCATATTTTTTGACGCCCGTTTCCGTATTGTCGATGCGGGTATCGTAGATGAAATAGATATCGATATCATAGTTTTCTTTGATCTGTTGAAGATCCTCGTTGAGATCTTCATACTGTTGACTGCTCATGAAATCGGTCGGCTCTTCGATGATCACGTGATCGCTTTCACCGTTTACCGCCAGTATGCAGCTAAAACTTAGCAGAGCGATGAGAATGAATTTACAAAGCTTCTTCATATTTTCACCTCACCATCATCAACAGATACTGGATGATACTTGCCGCCGCTGTGACACCAAAAAAGACGGAAGCCGCGATCCTTATCAGCTTACCCTTGTCGGTAGGCAGTTCGCCGACGAACTTGCCCGTCTGACCGTTCATCGCAAAAGTGTACATCTTATCGTTATATCGCACATTCAAAAGCCACACCGGATACATGACGTAGTCCTGGGAAGCCTGATTGATGCTTATCGAAGAAGACGACGGTACGCAACTGTCGTATGCCCCGGTCGTCGAGGCAAACAGCGCCGAAGTCGAATTGGCGATACGGCTGGTCGCCTTTTGTCTTGATTCTTCGGCGGTGATATCGTACTTATCCGCAAAATAGCCGGCCAGATAGTTATCCGTATACTCCTTGCCATCACTTAGATCAAAGGGTTCGATCGATTCGGTCAAAACATCATCGATCTTACTGGAAGCATCCACCGGAACATCGGCGAAGCGCACACTGCCCGATCTGAACAGCTTGTAATAACTGGTCTCGGTACAAAGAGTATCCCCTTCGTTCCAATGACGTACTCTGGTGGCATCGAACCACATCCTGGCATTGGCCTTGCCGCCGAAAAGCCAGTATGGCACATAGATGCCCTTCAGCTCATCGATCGTCGCCTCCGATTTGAACTGATCCGGAAGTAAAGGCTTGCCCTTTAAAAACTCTCTGTATTTCTCCTTGGCCTGTTTCTTATCCAATTTGAAAGGAATGACCTTCTTAGGCTTATAGATACCGCTGACATTGGAAGTCATGACCACAGGATTGCCGCAATATGGGCAAGACGAAGCCGCCGTATCCTTGTCAGCCATGATGCTGCCGCCGCAGGAACGGCAGGTATAGACGATGATATCCTCATCTTCCCAGCTGCCTGTCGATACCGTACAATGGCTGTCTTCATCAAAGATCTCCGCATCAAAAGTGCCATCGCAATAGGGACATTTCAATTTTTGTGTCTTGGCATCGAACTCTAAACGGCCACCGCAATTGGGACATTTAAAATCTTTAAGTTCGCTCATTTTCGTACCTATATTTTATTATACAATATTTTTTCCCTGCAATATGAAAAACGGGGGACTAGTGTCCTCCGTGATGATGACCTGAAAAGCCTCCCGGAAACTGGGAAGCAGACGACTCATCGTCGTCTGTATCCCATCCATATCCGTTATTTTCACCAAAGCCAGGCATCTGGCCGCTGTTGTTTCCCTGACCGTGGTTCTGACCTCCGAAGCCACCGAAGCCGCCACCCATCATATCTTCAGGGATCTCATCGACAACACTGCCATTGACGATGATCGTACCGCCGTTGTATTCACTGCCTAATTCGGCATCGAAAGTATTCATACCGCTGACATCGATCGTACCGCCGTTGACGATGATGTAACCGTTGGAATCAAGACCATCGGTATCACCGGAACCCATGACGATAGTCAGGTAACCGCCGTTGACTTCGATCGTCGGGGTATAGGTATTGACCTTTTGCGCGGCATTGATGCCATCATCGCTGGCTGTGATGTTGATATTGCCGCCATTGATCAGCACATAGGTTCCTTCAATGCCTTCATGGGCAATGATCGTGATCTCGCCATCATCGATCTGAACCAAAGCATCGGCGTGGATGCCATCGTCATCGGATTCAATGTAAAGGTTACCTCCGGTAATCGTAACATCACCATTGGAATGGATACCATCATCCACGGAATCGATATTGATATCGCCTCCGGAGATCGTGATCGCATACTCCGACTTGATCGCCTTGTAGGAATCGGCATTTGAAGACTTGGCGGTCGTGATATCGAAACTGCCGCCTTCGATGTTGACCAGATTGTAGCCGTAGATGGCGTCTGCTCCGGTGTAGATCTTGAAGTCACCGCCGGAAATGTAGATATAACCGCGGTATTCGTCTTCAGAGTTATCGGATTTCAAGGCATCCTTGCCGGCAACGATATTGAAATTGCCATCCTGGATCAGCAGGCAATCCTTGCCCGAAAGACCCTGACCGGCCACATCGATGTCATAGGTACCGCCGGTGATGATCAGATCATCCTTGGATACGATACCGTGATTGTAGGCCGATGAGAGTATTAATGTGCCATTGCCGTTGATGATCAGATCCGCTTTGGAGTAGATCAAGGCATCGACGGAGTTGTCATCGATCTGCGTGTAGCTTCCGGAATCGGAAATCGTATTGACAGAGTCATCCGCCAGCGTGATCGTGATCTCATCACCTTCGATGATGTAGATACCGGCGAAATCGCCTGAATTGATCGTCACATTGTCCAGAACGAGTTGCACATCCTCGCTCTTGTCGACTTCAACGATGATCGAAGCATTATTCAATGTCCCCTGCAGGATGTAGGTCCCGGCCTTGGTGATCTTGACATCTTCATCACCCAGAGTGATATAAGTTGAACCGTTTACTTCATAGGAAGCATCCGATCCATCGAAACTGAGGTTGTAGGCAGTAGCCGCTTCCTCGTTATCGTCAGCATAGCTTGTATTGTCGGAAATGACCGTGTTGCAGCCGCCAAGCAGCAGCAACGCGATCATAATAATTATCATTCTTTTCATTACAGTTCCTCCCTGTTGGTGGCAGGTTTGCCGCACATGATCTCGAGATTGCCGTTTCTGGTCCTGAGCTCATCGATCATCGCCTTGGTTTTAGAAGCATCCTTCATGACCAGCGAGTATTCAAGCCTGAACAGTGAACCCAAAGTCAGGGTCTTGATCGTTTCAAGTTCCCAGGATGAAGCGTACTTATCGAGGATCTTATTGAAAACTTCTTCGTAGTTGAGTGATTCGGGGATCGTGATCTTCAAATAACGCTGATTTTCATTGATCGTACCGAAACCCGTTAAAGTAAGAGCGAACATCACGACGCTAAGCAGCAGTGTGAACACACCGGCCAAAGCCACATATCCGGTACCGCAGATGATACCGATGGTCATCGCGATGAAGACTGCGACCAGTTCCTTGGCATTGCCCTTGACGGAACGGAATCTGATCAGGGCGAAGGAACCGGCAACGGATAAGCCGACTCCCAGATTGTCGTTCACCAGCATGATGACGACCGTCTCAACCGCCGGAATGAGTACCAGAGCCGTGATGAACGACTTGGTGTATGTGTTTTTGTACATGAAGACGATCGCCAGGATCAGTCCCATGAACATGCTGGCTACGATCGCCAGCATGAACTGACCTAAAGTCAGGGAACCAGTGAAAATGCTTCCGAATATATTTGTCATTTTAATCAAACTCCTTTCAGTTCTTTGATGAACGCCGTACCCACTTTAGAGAAACCGCGGGGGTAAGCCTTCACCTCATCCAATATCTTTGTCAGCCATAAAGGCATCGCATCTTTGATCTTTAATTCCATCACCGTCTTATCACTCAGGCTCTTGTCTTTTTCGTTTCTTTTAAAACCAAGCTCCCTGGTGCGATAGACGATGTCGCGATCGAAGGTGATCCTGAGATCCTCATCGTCGTTAGCCGTATAGGAAGTCCGCAGGCAGCCGATGTAGATCTTCGGCTCCAGCTTGCCGTAATAGTTCAAGGCGTACAGGATCTCTTTTCCGACCTGTTCATCCTTAAAGCGGGCGCTGTAGATGTCATTTAGTACTTCCTGGCATCTGGCTTTGGTCCGTCTTTTATAGACGATCCCGTCGAACTTTTTCTTCAGTTCCACGAAGACCTTGTCGTCAGCTTCAGCCGGGCCATAGGACCTGACTCTGAGCTTTTCCTTGTATTCGGGCTTTTCGATCGAGCGCCTGATCAGCTCAAACTTGCGATTGTCATAGTAGATCGAATTGATCTGCGTCTCGAAGTACTTGTCCGGCTTGATGTGATCCTTAAGCTTTTCCATGAGCTCAAGATACTGTACCTCATCCAACAGATACTTCTTTTCGCTTCGGTTGAACGTCTCCATCGTCTTACCTCCTTCCTTTTATGCTTATATCATATTTTTTGAATGTGAATTTAATCTGAACTGAATATGAAAAAGGCATGAAATAAAAAAGCCTTTTGCAAGGCTTAGAACATCTTCTTATGTTTGAAATACTGATAGACGAACAGTGAGGCCAAAGCCGCAAACAGGATGACGAACAGGAAGGCGTAGCGTGAATTTTCAAAAGGCACGCCCTCGATATTCATGCCATAGGCATCAAAGATCAGGCTCGGGATCGTGATGACGATAGCGGCGATCGCGATATACTTCTGGACCACGTTCATATTGTTGGAAATGATCGAAGAATAGGCATCCATCAGTCCGTTGATGACCCCCGAATAGGTATCGGCCATCTCCATCGCCTGATGGGATTCGATGATGACATCTTCCAATAGATCTTCATTTTCTTCATCTCTGGTGAAAACCGCCGACTTGGTCAGCTTCTCCAAAACGGAATTGTTGCCCCTAAGAGAAGTCGAGAAATATAACAGTGAACGCCCCAGTTCCATCATTTCCAGCAAGGCCGGATTTTCGATCGAATTGTGCAAGACAATCTCTAACTGTTCCGACTGTTTGGATATCTGTCGAAGATTCTTCAGATAGAGCTTGGCATTTTCCAGCAATATCGTAAGCAGAAGTCTGGTCTTGGCCTTAGTGTCAATGCCCCGTCTGGCCTTGTTGGGGAAACTGAGGATCGGTGTCGATTCCAGACAGACCGTGATGATGGCATCCTTGGCCAGGATGATACCCATCGGTATCGTCGTGAAACGGTCCTTGCCGACTTTCTTTTCATAGGAAGGTATGTCCACTAAGACCAGGGTATATTCCTCTTCCCTGGTATAACGGGAAGCCTCGTCTTCATCCAGGGCGGCCCGCAGATCATCAGGTTCGATATTGTAGCGTTCCTGGATGTCCAGAAGTTCCTTCTCCGTCGGGTGGACCATGTTTATCCAGCAGCCCTTCTTAGGTTCTTCGATTTGTTCCAGTTCATCTTTTTTTGTCAGGTAGATCTTGATCATAGAGGGCTCCCTTCTTATTTAGATAATTATATTTTAGGGATTTGGCCTCTACTTCTCAAGATTATCTTATACAAATTCGGTATCGATATTGACCTGTATCAGTTTTGTCGGATAAAGTTCCTTCAGATATTCCGTAAACTCCGCACATTCTTTAGCCCGATCGGCCTCATAATCCAGGACCAGATCGCAATAGATGGTATTGCTTATATCATCGGAATAGATGGCGTGGTAGCTCTTGACATGTTCATGTTTCTGCACGAAGGAAGCGATCTGTTTTCGCAAAGTCTTGGAATCATCACTGTCATTATCCACCGCATAGATGCCAAACACCATGGCCACATGATAATCGTACATGATCTTTAACTGCAGAGGTCTTAAGACCTCATAGATCTCCGCTACGCTTTTCTTATGATCGAGTTCCACATTGCAGGAACCTGAATAGGCATCGGGTCCGTAATTGTGCAAGATCATATCGACCGCATTGATGATCCCGTCGGTATTTCGGATCTCCCGATACAGTTTACGGACCAGCTCTTCATCAGCCGGCTGACCCAGCAGTTTCGAGATCGTATCCTTGAGGATATCGACACCGGCCTTGATGATCAGGCAGGAAGTGAAAACACCCGCAAAGGCATCGATCGAAAAGGATGTAAACAAGAAGATCAAAGATGAGATGATCGTGACTAAGGAAACGAAAGAATCGTTGCGGCAATCGACCCCTACCGCTTCCAGAGAACCTGAACCGACCCTCTTGCCGGTCCTGATGGTATAGATACCCAGTAAATATTTGACGATCGCCGAGACCGCCACTACCAGCAGGGATACGTAGGAGATGTTCAGCTCTTCCGGTTCAAAGATCAGTTTGATCGAACTGCTCAGCATCTCAAAACCGCCCACCAGGATGAAAGAAGCAATGACCATATTGGTCAGATATTCGATCCTGCCGTAACCGAAAGGATGCTTGGCATCGGGAGCCTTGTTGGCAAGTCTGGTACCAACCAGGGTCAAAATGGAAGACAAAGCATCGGTCGCATTGTTGACGCCTTCCGAAACGATAGCGATCGAAGAAGAAAGTACACCCGCCACGACTTTAAACAAAGCTACCAGCAGGTTGACAATGACACTTAAGATCGAAGTAGCCGATACGACTCCTTCTCTGCTTTCCGGGTCGAGTTTGAATATTCTGTATATCAGGTTCATCTGAAGATCTCCTTTTCAACTAATGAATTACCCCGGGTCAAGACCTCGGCCTTAAGGCCGACTTGCTTCGCAAGCGGGGTATCTCTTGGAAGCGATGGTCATTCTCTATATCTTCAGGGATAACCGCTTATATCCCTCGCAATCTTCTCCCTGTGTTTTCA
>JAFRIG010000068.1 GCA_017432895.1 Erysipelotrichaceae bacterium
CAACTGCCGATGAACTGATACAGTCTAAAGCTTCTTCCAGATGTCCTAGAGGTTCATATAGATCTTAGGTGTTATTTGATTGAAAATGATCAGATTCTTTTAAACAACACTTGACAAATGGTACTTACATATCAGATTTTTAGACATAAAGCAGAATTGCTAAGTGAACCATGCAAAAAGCCATCATCACGATGGCTTTTTAGAAAGGAGACAAACACAAACAATCAATCAAACACAACTTACGTCTTTATGATATGCAAAGGTATGTACTAAAAATACGCCTATTGATTATTTTTCAAAAAAAGTTTTTAGGTCTTAAGCACATATCAATGAAGATACAGATATCAATCCTTCAGACAGCAAAGCGGAACGACATATACCCCGTTTTCCATCTGATATGCCACCTTGTTCTTGGTGACGACCATCAGGAATGCCGGTTTTCCCATCTTCTCATAATCGATGTCATCGGCTATTTTGATCAGGTTTTCAGCAGCTTTTCTGATATCGTCTTCACCGCCTAATTTCACTTCGATAAGAGCCCATGACCCGTCCGCAAACTGGATAACGGCGTCTGCTTCTCTTTTTTTGGAATCGCGGTATTTGTAAACATGAGCTCCTATCACGTCGGCATAGATCCGAAGGTCGTGAACGACCAGCGATTCGAATAACAGTCCGAATGTCGTTATATCTTTGAAGATACCTTCCGGCGTGATTCCCAGCGCTGCTGCAGCGATAGATGGATCCGTAAAATGTCTGGTTTCTTTCGTTCTGATAGCTGTCCTGCTTCGAAGGTTGGGGTTCCATGCAGGAAGCTCTTCAATGACATACAGGTTTCTTAGGGCGTTCAGATACTTTGCAAAGACGTCTTTATCGAAGGTTTCATCGCTTCCGGCACAATATTCTAGAAGGGTCGTATCAGCTGCAGCGATGGAAACGTTCCTGGCATAAGATCGCATCAGTTTCCTGGCTTTTTGTTCGTCCCTTTTAAGAGGGATGTCTTTCAGCGAAAAGATGTCATCGGTGACCACGACATCGTAATAATCCCTGGCCTGTGCCAGTGATATATCACGATCTTTGCCTATAGTGATCGGCCATCCTCCCCGGCAGATATAGTATGCATAGTCGTTGATGTCTTTTTTTGACATAGCCTGTCTGAATTCACCATTTTTAAGATCATTCAAGGACACACTACCGTTACTGTCTCCGGTCTCATACAGAGACATCGTCCGCATCATCTTGCGGATTATCCTTCCGTTCCCTGTGTGCCTGCTGACTTCACTTTCGACTTCCGCTTTGTTTTTGTCAGTTACACTTCCTGTAAGGATATACTGTCCGAATTCTCCGGTTTTATCGACCTCGTATTTCACCTGGTCCCAGATAAATGATACATGCTGCCATTCATCGATCAGTATCGGTTTGGGACCGTAGTTAAGGAAATTGGAAGGAGAGATCTTTGCCAATTCGATAAATTCGTTTCTAGATTCCATCGGCATCAGATCAATGACCGTTTTGGCATATCTTTTGGCCGTAGTCGATTTTCCGCACCATTTGGGTCCGACGATGACAAGAGCTCCTTTGCTTTTCAAAGAAAATTCTACCGTTTTATCAAACAATCTGTTTATATATCTGTTTTCACTCATTTTGATTGTCTTTCCTCTTTTGTTTCAGATAGATCCAGAGATCAGTAATACCTGCTTCTTTAATGGCATTTTAACAGAAATCGGAAGAAAAATAAACTTTGAATCGGAAGAAAAATAGGTTTTCAATCGGAAGAATGTGAGGTTTTGGATCGGAAGAATGTGAGATTTGACAGAAATCAAAGCTTTCTATGGCTTATGTAGTTAGTGAAATTAAGGTTTTTTGTGCAAAGAAAAAGCACCTGTTATCGGTGCTGATTACTGGTATCTATGATCTATCTTCTTTATCAGATCTGACAGATCGGATAAGGAAGGGATAATGAAGTCGGCTTTTGACTGATCGATACCGAAGTGATCATCTCTTCTGGCGACAGTCACCATGCCGGCATTCTTTCCGGCTTCTAGACCATAGGGAGAATCTTCGATGACCAAACATTCATCCTTTTCAAGTCCCAGCTTGTTCATGGCTGTCAGATAGATCTCGGGATTCGGCTTGCTTTGGCTGAAGTCGTGTCCGGTTATGATCAGTTCGAAGCAGTCAGCGATCTCACAGTCATTTAAGGCCTTTTCGATGTATACTTGAGAGCTGCTGGAACAGCAGGAAAGTCTATAGCCCTGGTTTTTTAGATCTTGCAGAGCAGTTTTTACATCCGGGAAGATGATCTCTTCAAAGGGTGGATAATCAAACTGCTTCATCTTGTAGCTTCGGAAGGTCTCTTTGAAGTTGCTGGCTTTGTATTTAGCGGGAATACCTTCATAGATCTTTTCCCAGGCGTCAAAGCCTTTGCCCGATCCGATCAGGGCATAGAAGTCTTTAGGGTCGATGTCGTCACAGCCGAGGTCTTTCAGGCATCTTTCATTGAGTCTCTGATGCCAGGCTTCGGAGTCGATGAGGACGCCGTCCAGGTCAAATAATAGTCCTTTGATCATAATAAGCTCCAGTTTCCGTTCAGGATCGAGTCGATCTTGCTGCGGGGTGCCTTGTTTTCCGTGTGGTTTCCGGCATTTTTCAGTAGTTCCCTGGTCTTGGTTTTATCATTTTTGTAGTAATAGAGTTTGGCCAGGCGATATTCATAAACAGCTCTTTGTTCATCGCTTAATTCATTGTTAAGTATCTCTTCGATATCGACGATCCTGTCGGTGTTTTTGTCGATATATACGTCGTATGTGAGTTGGCAATCGTTTAATAACATCAGTTCATTGATGTTCTTGGTCGAAGCGTAACGCTTTTTCATTTCGTTGAGCAGATCTTTTGCATAGGGATCACCTTGGTCGCAAAGATAGCCGATGGTACTTCCGTAAAAGGCCATGAACTCATTGGTATTTAGATTTTTGCTTTTCATCGTCTTGCATATGTCTTTGACCTTCTCGTTATCATTGATGGAGATATAGTAATTTAGAGACATGATCTTACGCGATCTTTCAGCGATGAACATCTGTGCCTGCAAAGAGTTGATCAGGCTTTCAAAAAGAGCCGTATCTTTATTGACATAGGCGGCTTCATAAAGCTGTCTGCTTATTTTGTCTAAAGCGATCTTTCTAACAAAATAGCTGATGATCGCCGAAAGGGCGATGATGAGAAATATCAGTATTGTCTTATTATTCATAATAAAGAAAGAAAGAGCGGCGTTTTGCGCCGCTCGTTGTTTATTACATGATTCCCAGAACCGTCAGGATGACACCCAGGGCAAGCAGACCGAAGATGATGTAGTTGGTTTTGGTACCTTTCATGATCAGTTTGTAGACGCCGAGGGACAGTAACAGCGGCAGAAGGTTAGGCATGATGGAGTCGACGACATCCTGTAAGACGAAGGTACCGCCGCCCATTTCGAAGGTCATTCTCAGCGGAACCTTGACGATCTGCGGGATCATACCGCCGATGACGACCATGGCCAGAACACGGGATGCTTCCGTCAGTTTGGCAAGTGTACCGTCAGCCTGGATCCTGGCCAGGAACTGACGACCGCCGCTGTAGCCGAGCTTGAAGCCGTAGATTCTGGTCAAAGTGGAAGGTACCAGGTTGAGGATCAGGTACAGGATGACACCGAGGATGTTGCCTTCGGCGGCCATCGGAGCACCGATACCGCAGGCGATCAGTCTGAAGGTGCCCCAGAAGAAGGAGTCACCAATACCGGCCAGAGGACCCATAAGGGCGATCTTGACGGCGCCGATCGATTCGGGATCGAAAGTACCGGTCGTATCATTTGCGTATTCTTCTTCCATAGCACAGGAGATGCCCAGGCAGAATGGAACGAAGGCGCAGGTCGTATTGAACATCGTATTGTGACGTCTTAAAGCTTCTCTAAAGTTGTCCTGATCCGGATAGAGTTTCTCAAGAGCCGGAACCATGGCACGGAGATAAGGAATACCCTGCTGCTTATCGTAGGAGTAGCAGCCCAGAGCCTGGTATGAACGCCAGAAGACTTTGTTTAATTCTTTTTGTGTTAACTGGATGTTTGCTTTTTCAGACATACTAGTCGTCCTCCTCTACAACATTCGGCTTCAGGAAGTAATAGATCAGTGCAGCTGCCAAACCGGCAATAGCACAGGCGATAGAATTGAATCCCATGAAGGTCGGAAGCATGAAGCCCAGTACGAAGAAACCGACGAACTTCATATCGAACGAGAACTGCATCAGGACCGCAATACCGACAGCCGGCAGGATCTTGGATGCGTTCTGTAAGCCCAGACGGATCGTTTCCGGAACGGAGTCGATGACGGCTGTGACGGCAGCACTTCCGGCGGAAACGGCCAGGAAAGTGGCAAGAGCCAGTAAGGAAGCTCTGGTCAGTTCACCGGCAACACCGCAGATCCAGATCTTCTTGGTGTCGCAGGCTTCAACAGCAGCGTTGGCCAGTGGCGACCAGGTCATCATGACCAGGGTACCGTTTAATTCGTTCAGGATCGTTGCCAGTAAGCCGACAGGGATCGCGATCGCGACGGCTTCGGCCACGGACAGGTTGTTTAGGATAGCCAGACCACAGGCAACAGTGGAGCCTGTGACGACTTCCGTTGGTGTAGCACCGACCTGGACAACACCGGCCCAGATCAGTTCAAGCGTACCGCCAATGATGACGCCCTGCTGAAGATCACCCAGCAGCAAGCCAACCAGGGTACATAACCAGATTGGTCTGGCGATCATCTGCTGACCAAGCCAACCCTGCTCAACACGGCCATAGAAGGCCACTAGAGCGACAAGAAAAGCTTTGAATACCATTTAATTTTTCCCCTCCTATTCAAACTTTTTCGCAAATTCTGAGAAATCGGTCCGCGGCATGGCGGGTGTGATCTGGGCGAATACCTCGACGCCATCGTCGTTGAGTTCTTTCAAAAGTTGGAACTTCTCCGGCGATGTGTAGACGCCATCGGCGATCGCGATCTTGCCTGTGATGTCTCTGCCTTTTTCTCCATCAACTTCCGGACCAATGTTCAGCTTTTTGATCGTCTTGACTCTTTTAATAATGTAGTAGGCATCTTCGACCGTTCCGGTCACCAGGAAGACTTTTTTCTTTTCAAATTTGCTTTCCTGGAGCTTTTCTACTGCTCTATCGAGAGTCCATACCAGACATTGATCTACATTACCGGGCTTTGCCAATTTGAGTGCCATCTTGTGCGTTTCGTTGTTTGCTGCGGCATCGTTGGCAACAGCCAGAACCTGAGGATGCAGTACGCCGCACCATGTGACGGCTATCATCCCATGAATGAGTCTTCCATCTACTCTAACTAAATCTACCAAGGCTACACCTCCTCATTATTCGCTTGCGTTATCCTTATGCTCTAATCCTATACCTTTATATATACAATTGTCAATATAATTTATATACAAAAATTAGAATAAATGTATATAATTATGTTTACTTTGTCCTTTTTCCATTATATAATTAAGGTGCGTTATCCTATACAGATCAAATAGGAGGAAAAAACAGTAATGGCTGAAGTATTATCGATGATCGGACACATCAGGGATATTCCCCGCGTTTTAAAGAAAGCATATGACAATCAGGATCTCTATATTCCCGAGATGGTCGATCTTTTTACCAAGAACAATATCAAGAAAGTCTATTTCCTGGGTTCGGGAACATCACACAATGCCTCACTGGTCATGAGGAACTTCTTTACGGACATCGTAAAAGTTGAAGCTTATGCCCCGGAGCCCAATGTGTTCACTTATCACGAGAACACCAATCCGGCCGGTGTCTACGAAAACTCACAGATCGCGGTCTTTGGTCTGACTCAGCATGGCGACAGCATTTCGACTTGCGATGCGATCAGCAAGGCCAACGATCTTGGCCATGTAACGGTCGGTGTTACCGAATCATTAGGCAGTCCGGTCACGCAGCTGGCCAACTATACCGTTCATCTTCTTTGTGAAAGAGAAGAGATCGGTCCGGAGACCAGAGGCTACAGTGAGACGCTTTTCCAGTTCTATCTGATCGCGATCCGTGTCGCCAGAACTTTGGGTAGGATCTCCGAAGAGGAATATCAGAAATACGATGCCGATGCCAGGAAACTGATCGAAGATATGCCGGTCGTTATTGAAGAGAGCGAAGCCTGGGTCAATAAGAATATGGATGAATTCCTGAATATGCAGAAGTCTTCGATCTGCGGCTATGGTCAGAACTGGCCGACGGCGCAGGAAGGAAGACTGAAGTTCTTTGAGACTTACAGAAAACCTTGCATGTACTATGAACAGGAAGAACAGCTTCATGGACCGCTGCGTGCCTATGGTCCGGACAACTACATCTTCATGATCGCTTCCGAAGGTGGTTTTGAACTTAACAGAGCAATCGAAGTTGCGGCTTACTACCGCCGTGTTTTCTCGGAACATGTCTTCGTTACGACTTGCGAGGATATCGAAGTTACGGAAAAAGACCTGAAGTATTCAGTCAAGACCAACGATCTGCTTTCGACGATCGTCTATGTGACGCCGTATCAGGTATTGTCGGCTTTGCTTTGTGATGCTGCCGGTATCGATACGATCGTTTCGCCGATCAAAGACCGCAGTATTTCCGGTCACATGCCGCGAAAAGATTAGTATATACAGCGCCGGTTAGGTCCGGCGCTATTTCTTTGTTATAGGTAGTGTCAAAACTTTATGAAAACCAGGGGTCAGAATCAGCCCTGGATCCTATGCTTCAGACACGGGATAAGATAATCGTGCTTTCCGGCAGGAAATCCATGACCTGTATCTTGCGTGAATGAATAAATGATGTTC
>JAFRIG010000069.1 GCA_017432895.1 Erysipelotrichaceae bacterium
ATTAAGTGTAGGTTAGACTTCCTTAAAAAAGATTATAGTTCAAACTGAACACAAGAACACATAAAACAAATAAGTAGCGTTGCGGACTTAAATGTCCTATACGGTAGAGGGCAAGTGGACAGCCCGTTAAGAATAAGGCTTCCCTTCGGGGTTGACAATAATAGCAGACTTCTTACGAAGCCCATAAGTCTTTAGCTTATGGGAGGTTCACTAATTTGTTTTTGCCACTTGATTAACCTTTTATCAGCTATTTATAAACGCATACCCTTAAGGATATGCGTCATTTTTTAATAGCGATTGAGATCGAAATCCTTATCCAGATCATCGATGAAATGACATAGCAGTTCACCCGTCTGTAACAGATCTTTCGTATCAATGAGTTCCAATGTCGAATGGGAATAGCGATCAGGCGTACCCAGATCAACACACGGGATCCCGTCATTCTCCAAAGCCAGATAAGCCGTATCGGACAGAGCTCCTCTGGCCGCCTGTCTTTGGATCCTGATGCCGTTTTTCGCGGCACTCTTTTTAATTGCTTCAAACAATCCCTTGTGGACGATATTGCCGTTGAGTGTACCTTTGCCATGGAAATTGAACATGTTGATACCGACACCGTTATTCATCTTTACATTGGAGACCTTGCCTCTTTGGTCAGGCGTATCGGCAGCCCCCGGTCCTAAAATGGAGATGGCCAGATCGCAGTTGACGCTTCTGTTTGCCAGCATCGCACCGCGAGCGGAGAATTCCTCCCAGACCGTACCCACCAGGCAGACATTGACCTTGGGCTTCTTTTCTTTTAAATGTTCCCCTATCTGCAAAAGGTTACAAAGTCCGGCAGCCGCATCGATATAGGAACCCGATACCCTGTCGTTGAGCAGTTCATAGTAGGCTTGGCCATAAGCTACCGGACAGCCGACTTCGATACCCAGATCGTATAATTGCGAATCACTTGTGGCACCGATGTCAATAAATAGATCGTTCAAAGAATCGGCCTTTTCCTTTTCTTCATTGGACATGATGTGATAGGCTCTGGTACCAAAGACACCTGGATAATATTTTCCGTCTTCACTTCCCACTCTGACCGGTGTACCCGTCAAAACCTTCTCCGGAACCCCTCCGACGCGATCGACATAGATGAAACCATCCGGATCTATCCTTTTGATCACAAAGCCGATCGTATCCAGATGCGCAAAGACCATCAGCGTCAGACCCTCATCTTCACCTTTGAAACGGGCGATGCAGTTGCCGACTTTGTCGATACATACATCGTCGGAGTATTCCTCCATATCCTTCTTCAAGGCATAAGCCATCTGTTTCTCATAGCCGCTGACCCTTGGGATAGCCATATATTCTTTCAGTTTCTTTTTAAGCTGTTTAAGTTCCATATTATTGCCCTCTTGAAATTCTAATTCAATTATACTCTATCCATTCAAGCCTGCCTTCATATGTTAAAATTGCTTTATGGATGACACTTTAAATAATCAGATCCTGATGGGTATCGATGGCGGTACCGGCGGAATCCGCGTCGGACTTTATGACCTTGACGGAAACTGTCTTTCTTTTGCTTCAAAAGAGTACCCTACCGACTTCCCCAAACCCGGATATGCGCAACAGCGCCCGGAAGACTGGTGGAAGGCTCTTGCGATCGCCGTTAAACAGGCTCTGGATAAAGGCAATATCAGACCTGAACAGATCGCTGCTTTGGCTTGCGACAGCACTTGTACCAGTGTCGTCGTCTGTCAAAAAGACGGCACGCCTTTATATCCCTGCATCATCTGGATGGATGTCAGAGCAGCTAAAGAAGCGGATGAACTCTTAGAAAAGACCAATGAATTCTATTCGCCCGAATGGATGCCGCCTAAACTGGCCTGGCTAAAAAGAAACGAAAGAAAAGTATATGATGAGGCGGAAGTCTTTTGCGAATATCAGGACTGGCTTACTTATAAGCTGACGGGCAAGTGGTGCATGAACATCAACACTGCCTGCAACTGGGGTTATTCCAACAAAGACGGTTTTTCCCATAAGATCTATGAAGCCCTGGATATCGCAGATGCCTTAAATAAATTCCCCAGCAGTGAAGTATTCAAAGTCGGTGATCTTATCGGCACTTTAAGCAAACAAGCCGCTGAAGAACTTGGACTTTACGAAGGACTTCCCATCGCCCAAGGCGGGGTCGATTCTTCGATCGGCCTGTTGGGTATCGGCGTAAACAAAACCGGAAAGATTGGCATGATCACCGGCTCTTCCAATCTGGCCATGGCCTTAAATGAAAGACCCTTGCTCAATCCCCATGGTTCCAACAACGGACCGGACAATCTGATACCCGGCTACTATACCGACTATGTCGGACAAAGCGCTTCCGGCTCCATCCTCTCCTGGTTCAGGAAACAGCTCTGTCCTGACCTGCCCTATAAGGAACTGGATGAGATGGCCAAAGATGTTCCCATCGGCTCCAATGGCCTTTTACTGATGGACTACTTCCAGGGCAATAAACATCCCTATCATGACGGCAAGGCCAAAGGCATGTTCTATGGATTGACCCTGGCACACAGTCGCATCGATATGTACCGCTGCATCTTAGAAGGCGTGGCTTTTGGCAGTGAGCGGATCTTAGACACCTTCAGAGAAAACGGGGTCGAGATCACAGAAATGAATATGGCCGGCGGCAGTGCGCGAAGCGATTTGTGGATGAAAATCCACGCCGATGTCTCCAACATCAGGATCAACGTCCCCAAAGACCTCAACGCCCCCAACCTGGGCTGTGCGATCGCCTGTGCCGTGATGTTGAAGATCTATCCCGATCTTCAAACCGCCGTCGACAAGATGGTCAAATACGAAAGGACCTACTATCCCGATCTTGAAGCTCATCAAAAATACATGAAGATCTATGAGCTCTACAAGAGTTTCTATCCTCTAAACAAAGACTGGATGCATGCGTTCGCCGACACCTTCGACGATCTTAACGCTTTTTGAAAAAGACATCATACATTTTTAGTTCTAAGCTATTAAACGACCTGATATATTGAAATCAGGTTTTTTAAAGGACAGTCTATGGAAAAGAAACAAAGCATTTGGACAAAACACTTTCTGATGGTCTTCGCAATGTCGTTATTCTCTTCGACGGCCGCCTATATGACCTATCCTTTGATCACCAAATATGCGATGACCATCAAAGAAGACATCGCCCTGGCCTCGACGATCTCCGGCCTGATGTCTCTTTCGGGACTCATCGTCTGTCCCTTTGCCGGAATGATAACCGACAGCTTCAACCATAAGCGGATCATTCAGTTCTCTACTGTCTTCTATGTCATCATCCTTTTAGGGCATATTCTGGCCACCAATATTCCCCTGCTGATAATCATGCGTCTGCTGGTCGGTTTCTCTTTCTCGGTCAACGGCGTTACCGGTACAGTCTTTTCCACCCACTTCATTCCTATAGAAAAGATGGCGGAAGGCATGGGCTATGCCGCTTTGGCCAATATATTAGCGCAAGCCATCGGCCCGGGTCTGGGTCTATATCTGGTGGAACTTTCCGGTTATCATCTGACCTTTGCCGGAGCAGCCTTATGTGCCTTCATGGCCCTAGTCATGGTGACCCTACTTCCCTATGAAGGCAATCAGATCAAGAAAGAAAAAAGGAAACTCTCTTTTAAAGATATCTATGCCTTTGAATATACCGATTATTCTTTGATCGCCGCCCTTCTTTCCATCGGCAACGCCTGGGTCTCGACCTTCTTACAGCTGATCGGTGAAGAAAGAAATATCGCCAACATCGGCTTATTCTTCACTGTTTATTCAGTTGCCATGGTCTTCTTCAGACCCATGATGGGAACTCTGCACGATAAAAAAGGCATCTATTATGTCATGATACCTGCCATCATCTGCGCCACCTTAGGTACCATCCTGATCGGAGTAGGCAAGACTTTGATGATCATGCTGGTAGCCAGTGTCTTCAAGGCCATCGGCCAGGGTACGGGTACCCCCTCTTTACAGACGGAAGTCATCAAAAAGATGGATCCTTCAAGGTCGGGTGTCGCCGCTTCGACTGTTTTGATAGGCATGCATATCGGCAATGCCTTTGGTCCAATGCTGGGCGGACAGCTGGTCGAAAGGATAGGCTATAAAGACATGTTCGTATATTTCTCTATTGTCTGTGCAATACTATGTTTTGTCCTGATGTATTATCGCTATCTGCTGGATAAAAGAAAGCAGTAGTTCAAAATGAAATACAGTTAAAAAGAGTCATTATGGCAATACATAATGACTCTTTTTGTTTTACTCTATCTTTTCATCATGACCAGATATTCAGGCGTATCCTCTTCGAATTTCCGGTTATCACTCAGCCTGAAGCCGTGTCTTTCATAAAAACGGATCGCTTCAGAATTCTTCTCTAAAGCCCAGAGGAACTTTACATCGAAGTTTTCGATCGCAAAATCAAGCAGCTTTGAACCGATGCCCTGGTCCCAGAAGAAATAATCGACATAGAGTTCTTTGACTTCTTCCCCTTCGATATGGATCAGACCTTTCACGATCCCATCGTCATAGACATAGATCTTATCAAGGTATTTTTCATATTCTTCCGCTACCGTTAGGACCTGCAGGGCATTGAAAGAAAAATCATCATCTTTAAAGATCGGACGAAACTTTACTCTTTTGACAAAGACCAAAATCTCGCCGATACGGGACAGATCTTTCTTTTCGGCTTTTCTGATATATTCAGACATAGCGTTCATCCAGCTTATCGATAGCTTCAAAGAAGATGCGCATGCATTCTTCCCGATCCGTATCCAACAGGACCAGATGCTGACCATCTCCCTGTTCAAAGATGGTCTGACCTTGGGTATCTTCACCATCTAGAATGATGTCGACCTTGCCTTCTTGGCCTTTGAAGATCTCCGGTTTCAAAAGATAGACGACCGGCATCAGATCGAAGATCGCCGTCTTATCCCAGCCTCTTTCTATCGCGTATCTTAAATAGAAACTGAAGAGGTCATCGACCAGTTTGGAGACCTTGCCTCTATCTTTGAATCTTTCGGCTTCTTTGATCATTATGCCTCCGGCATAACAGACTTCCAGCGGAGCCATGATCATCCTGATGCCTGAATCAAAGACGATCTTGGCCGCTTCAGGATCATGCCAGATATTGAATTCGGCATATTTATTGATGTTGCCGCCGTTGATGGCACCACCCATTAAGACGATCTGAGCTATCTTATCTTTTAATTCGGGAGCTTCATTCAGTAAGACGGCCAGATTGGTCAAAGGAGCCAAAGCGATGATCGTCACTTTGTCTTCTTGATTTAATACTTCCTTATAGAACTTCACAGCTGTTTGAGCCTGAGCCTTCATTTCGGGTTGGGGTAAAACGGGTCCATCCATCCCGCTTTCACCATGCCCTGCCGGCTGAGGTACAGCCTCTTTCACCAGTGGCTTATCCATACCCATATAGACCGGAATATCTATGCCCAGGTACTCCTCGACTTGCAGCATGTTTCTGGTCACTTTTTCAAGGGTGTTGTTACCGGCGACCGTACAGATACCCAGCAGTTTGAAGGCCTCATCATGGGCCAATATTGTGAGCAAGGCCATGATATCATCATGGCCCGGATCACAATCAACGATTATTTTATACATTACTGTTCTTCGACATTACCGCGTTTGATACGATAGTAGTTCACGATCGAAACGACGGTCAGGATGACGAAGACGGCGATATACGGGATGGCATTGACCAGGTCGGTCGGGATCGCCGAGTTGGAAGAGAAGATGATTGATACCGATCTGAAGACCGCGAAGATCAAGGCGGAAAGGATCAGCACCCAGTAGTTTCCGGCAGCGATACCGTTGGCGGCAACGCCCATCCAGCCCTGTCCGGAGACCATTCCTCTGGAGAAGATCTTCAGATAGTTGAGGGACAGATAGATACCGCCCAAAGAGGCAAAGATACCGGAGAGGATCAGGGAAAGGACTCTGAGCTTCTCGACGTTGATACCGGCTGTTCTGGCCGCATCGGCGTTCAGACCGCAGGCTCTCATCCGCATGCCTAACGGCGTCTTGTAGATGAAGATGAACAGCAATATGACGATCAGCCAGCAGACATAAGTTAAGACATACTGACCGGAGATGATCTCACCCAGGATCGGAATATCCTTGATGACCGGGATATCCCAGGAGCCTAAGATCGGCGTCGTAAGGGAAGCGGTCGTTCCTTTTTCACCCGTCATTAAGAACATGACGAAGATCGCAACGGAATCCGCGAAGGTATTAAGGGCGATCATTATCAGCATCGCATTGGCACCCATCTTCATGGAGAAGAAGGCGATCAGTAAGACGGTAACGATACCGATGGCGATACCGGCCAGAACGCCTACCCAGGCGGAACCGGAGAGGTAGCTGCCAAGCACACCGGCCAAAGCGGAGAAAGTCATGATCGACTCGATCGCGATATTGCCGATGCCGGAAGAAGCGGCGATGAAAGTACCCATGGCCGCAAAGACGATAGGAGTGGCAAGACGGACTGCCGTTACCAGAAATCTCATTGAAAACAGCGTTGAAAAAATACTACTCTGCATGTTCTTCCAGGCCCTCCTTTAATAATTGACGTTCCCGCAGTCTTCTTAAGAAGTATTGCGATGATATCAGCATGATGACGATACCTTCGACGATCGAAACGATCTCGGAAGGAACGGCACCATCGACGAAGTAGAGAATGGCAGCGCCCTGTTCAAGATACTTGATGAAGAAGGCGGCGATGACGATACCGATCGGGTTGTTCTTGCCAAGCATCGACAGCAACATGCCCGAGAAACCGATACCGACTAATGACTGGGCTGGGGTATAATAGCTGGTTTGGGTCAGCAGCTGGGTCGTTGAGCCCATGCCGCAAAGCACACCGGCGATGATGGCCGTCGTGATGGCCAGTTTGAAGGATGAGACACCGGAGTATTCCGCGAACTTCGGGTTGATACCGGCAATCCTCATCTGATAACCCAGCTTGGTCTTGTTCATGACCAGATATAAGACGATCGTGACCACGATCAGCAGGATGAAGCAGGCCGAGATCCTCAATGGTTCATACAGGTAGCCGATCCTGGCTGTTGCCAGATAGTCTTTGGAAGAAACGGAACCTCTTTGTGCCGTCGCGATGAAAGTCCTGACGATGTAGGCCGTGACACCGGCGTAGATCGAGTTGGACATCAATGAAACGACCATTTCGTTGGTACCGAACTTGGCTTTTAAGAAGGAAGGAAGGATCATCAATATGCCGCCTACGACCATGGCACCCAGGTAACAAAGAATAGGATGCAGGATGGGGCTGGTGGTGATCGGCGAGGAAGCGATCCAGGCGACGACCGCACCGGTGATGATGAAGATACCTTCAGCACCCATGTTGAAGCCACCGGCTTTGAATAAGACACCGGCTGCCAGACCGGCAAAGGCGAACGAAATGAAACTTTCGATGACCGCGCCGATATATCTCTTCTTGGTCAGCGGTCCAATCAGGATCGTCTTGATCGCATTGACCGGATCCTTGGAGATCAGACACAGGATGACGAACGTGATCGCCAAAGCGATGAGGATCGCGATGGCCATCTTGATCGCATCAAACAGTTTGGGATTGGAAATCGATAACTTATACTGTCTTGAATATTTACTGCCGGTATTTCTCTCTTCAGTCATTCAAGGCACCTCCTATCTCTTCCGGCGTCTGATGTTTGGCGCCTAACATATACATACCCAATTCGGATTCATTGACGTTCTTGGCATCGGGGAAGTAACCCGAGATCTGTCCGTCAAACATGACGATGATCCGATCGGAAAGAGCCATGACCTCATTGAGGTTGGCCGATACCAGCAGGATACCGGCTCCGGCATTGCGCATCTCGATCAGTTTGTGGTGGACGAATTCCTCCGAACCGATATCGATACCATGCGTCGGCTGCTCGGCGATCATGAACTTGGAATTGGTATTGTACTCTCTGGCTACGACGACTTTCTGAATGTTACCGCCCGAGAGGCTGTTGACACTGGTGTCGATCGACTTGGTCTTGACCGCGAAAGTCTTGACTAAGGCTTCGGACATGTCCCTGATCGCTTTATTGTTCATGAAGACCTTGTTGTTGATGTCTTCCCTGTCATAGTAGGTGGAGATCAGGTTGTCCGAGATCGGAAGAGCACCCGCGATACCATCGCCCATTCTATCTTCCGGAATGTAGGCCATGCCCAGATCGCGGCGTCCTTTGATATTGAGATCGTTGACTCTGTTGCCGCAAATATTGATATCGCCGGTATAGGCCGTCTCTTCAAGACCCGTGATACATCTGACCAGTTCCTGCTGGCCGTTGCCTTCGACACCGGCGACACCCAGGATCTCACCGCTCTTGACGGCGAAAGACATGTGGTCGAGGACCGGCTTGCCGTTTCTTTCCATATAGAGATCTTTGATCTCCAGAGCCTTTTCGCCATGGAAATCTTCATTGGTCTTGTAGGCATTCATATCGGAATCCAGGTCACGGCCGATGATCAGGTTGGTCAGCTGTTGCATCGTCAGTTCTTCATTCAGATAGGTACCCTTGGAGACACCGTTTCTGATGACCGAGATCTTGTCCGAGATACGCTTGACTTCTTCCAGCTTGTGGGAGATGAACAGGATCGTGTGACCCTGTTCCTTGAAAGAACGCAGCTGATCGAAAAGTTTATCGGTCTCCTGGGGCGTCAAAACGGAAGTCGGCTCGTCCAGGATGATCAGCTCGGCGTTGCGGTAGAGCGTCTTTAGGATCTCGACCTTCTGTCGCTTGGCGACTGACAATGTCGAAACCTTGGCATTGACATCGAGTTCAAAATTATACTTGTCGGATAGTTCCTGACATCTTCGCGCGGCTTCTTTCTTATCGATAAAGATACTCTTCTTGGGCTCATCGCCAAGAATGATATTATCGACGATCGAAAAAGACGGTATCAGCATGAAGTGCTGATGCACCATGCCGATGCCTGCTTTGATGGCGTCCATGGAACTGGAGAAATCGGTTTCCTTCCCCTTGTAGGTGACGGTACCACTGGAGGGCTTTTCGATGCCGAAGATGACTTTCATCAGCGTCGATTTGCCTGCGCCGTTTTCACCGACAATGGAATGGATCTCTCCTTTTTGAAATTCCATGTTAATGTCACGGTTAGCCACTGTTCCATTCGGATAGACTTTGGTAACATTATCAAGTTTCAATATCGTCTCACTCATAAGATCCTCCTAAAATTTAGAAAAAGTCATGCGCCATAAAAAGATTTACAGCGCATGACTTTGTAAAACATCAATTGGTCAATAACTACTCAACACGGTTTCCTGCTAAGAGAGCCGGCCAGTTGGCAGCATACTGATCTGCATCCCAGTCAGTCAAGCAGTCGATAACTGTGACCTCACCATTGACAACAGAAGCCAGAACGTCAGCCAGTTTAGCTCTTGTAGCATCATCAGTGTTAGCGAGATAGAAATCGTTCTCAGCCAGACCGACACCGTTCAGAGCGATACCCCACATCTCAGCCTTGCCAAGTTTGTCGGCGTAATTGCCGTTGGCAACCATTTCGATGAAAGCCTTGAGAGGAACACCGGTGTTCTTCAAAGCGGAGGTAAGGATCGTGTTAGCCCAGTCAGGGTTGGTATCCTTGAACTGTAAGTACTGGTCCTGGTCAACACCGATGCACCAGACATCATCATGTTCAGAGCAGGCATCGATAACACCATTGCCTAAGCCACCGGCAACCTGCCAGATAACGTCAGCACCCTTGTTGATCATGTCGGAAGTAACTTCCTTACCTAAAGCGGTATCAGAGAAAGAACCCGGATATGAAACGACGTATTTAACACCGTTGTCAGTCAAAACCTGGCAGTAGCCGGAAATGAACTGGTTCATAGACTGGGTATCCATACCGACGACGACACCGACCGTACCGGTCTTGGTGATAGCGGCGCTAAGAGAACCTACCAGATAACCTAATTCGGCAGTGTTGCACTTCGTGCTGTAGCAGTTTGCAGGAATGCCTGATTCCGGAACATAGTCATAGTCATAGTTGAAGAACAGCTGATCAGGATACTTCTCACAAGCCTTGTATAAGAAGTCCTCATAGTCACCGTTACCGCAGACGACCAGGTCGTATGCATGATCTTCACAGACGTTGTCGAACCAGTTCATCCAGTTAGCTTCTGATTTTTCACCACTCGGGTCGCATTCGAAGACTTCTACTGTGATGTTGTTGTCAGCTGCATTCATTTCATCGGCAGCACCGGCGATGGTGTCAAAGTAAGACTGGTCGCCTCTGTGCGGGATCAATACTGCAACCTTCGTGATGCCATCATCTTCTTCAGCCGGAGTATTGTCAGCAGCCGGAGTTTCGTCTTTCTTACCGCAGCCAACTAATGCGAATACCATTAAAGCTGCCAGTAATACAGTTAATAATTTCTTCATTTTCTTCTCCTTTTCTTTTCTATTCAAAGCGTCATGAACGCTTCAAACCAATTTGGAACTAAAGAATTATCAAACTATCGAGCTTTCTTCGATATACAAATTATACAATTGATAGAGTCCGTTTTCAATGTAAATTACAGTAATAAATTCCTTATTTATTCGACCTTGAAAGGCTCGTATCCCTTAGCGATCAGCTCCTGGTCAAAATCCGCTCTTGCCAGCCTGCAGGCCTCTTCAAAACTGTCCCCGATCTTAACTAAACTGAGCATATTGTCAAACGCAAAATCCTTGTCCTCGATCAGATAGCCATCCTTATCATAATAGAGACCATCGACCTCATCTTTCTCGATCTTACGCTCTATCATCTTCTTGGGACCACCATAGAAACCATAGGAAGGAAGCCCCTTGGCCACAAACCAGCCCAGTTCCCATAAAGTACCGCTGTCCGGTTCATGACCCCGCCAGTCATCCAGCTGAGCGATGCACATATCGCAGTTTTTCATATGGGTATAGTCGTGTAAAAAGACTCTTTTCCAGAAGTTTTCACCGGGCTCCACCGGATCGCCTTCTCCCGGGAAAAGGCCGATGAAACCGTATTTATCGCAAACCTGCTTCCAGTATTTTACCGTCTCATCGCAGGTCGGCAGAAACATCTCGAAATCCGCCAGATAGACCACAGGCCTTCTGAGCTTGCCATCCTTATCGATAAACATCAGTCCATCCTCCCTTCAAGATCCGCCTTTATTTTATTCAAAGCGGTCTCCAGATCTCCTTCAACGACCGTCGAACCATACTCCAGCATCAGATTCAAAGGACCCGGTTCAAAAGAGATGCCATCCTTGTCTTCCCAGCGCTTGGCTTCTTCGTTATACTTCTTTTCCCCGCTGTATCTTTCCTGACAGACTCTGGCATCCGGCATATAGGCATAGACCTTCTTGTCAAAACCATAGGCGATACCCATCTCCAAGGCACACTCGCTGTAGGGTTCCACGTAGGAGCGGAAATCCTTACAATCGGCGATCAGTATATCGCAGTTTCTGATCAGTTCCAGACGCTTGTTCGCGACATTTCTGCTGTTTTCAAAACTGTCCCTGGCCCTATAAAGATCTTCAGGATATTCCAGCAGTTCAAAACCATAGGCAACACATAATTCCTTTTTCTTTTCAAAAAGATGCTTTGCGTCTTTTCGTAAACGATCGGGACCTGAAAGATAGACTTTTAACTTGTTCATATTTTTACACCCTTAATATATTTACATTATATACTTTCGTATCATTGCGATAATGTTCAATTCACACCCACAAAAAAGCCTTATCATTTCTGATATATTGGCTTTATTCCGCGGCGAAACGCATTTTTTCTCGTTCACCGCGCGTTTATTTTCTAAACAGGTCGTCTAAAGTGATTACATTGACAAAGATCCCGGAATACTCATTGCGATCTAATCCGAAAGTGGTTATCAGTGTATTATAGATCGAAACTTTTGGCGAAACTTCTTTCTTTAACAGTTCTGCTCGATGAAGAAGAAGCCGATAATAATCTTTATCAACGGTAAAAGTGTCACCGTAGTATTTTAATTCACACATATTGATAACGTTGTCTTTTCTTTCGATCAGCAGATCAATCTGCGTCCCTTTACTGTCATCGCCTCGCTTGGACCATGCCGATTGAGAAGTAATAACTCCGGAAATTCCCAAAGCATCTTTGATCTGCCGAATATGGTTAAAGCAGACATTTTCAAAAGAAAAACCTCTCCAGGAAATAACACTTTGTGAAGAAAGACCCTGCTGATAAAAATGTTCATTGGTTTCTGAGTTTTTCACAAAATGAAGATAGAAAAGACAAAACGGATCGATCAGCTTATAGTGTTCCTGTCTCTTGCTGAAACCAAACGGAACATATTTGATCACAAAATCGCTTGCGATAAGGGCGTTCATATTCTTGCTGAACCCTCCGCCATCCGATATCTTCATTTCATCCATGATTTCTTTTCTGGTATAACCCGAATTTCGACGATACAGGAATTCGACGATCGATTTCATGGTCTCAGGATTTTGAAAAGCAGAAGAAAATAAGCGATCATATTCCCCTATCAATTTGGCATTCTTTGCAAAAAATATGGCATCGATGTTTTGAGCCAGACTCATCTCCGGCAAAAAATAATTCAAGTAATAGGGGATCCCTCCTACTGCCATATAGCTTTGAACGATATCGTATCGGGAAAAACGAACATTATTCTCTTTAAAATACTGTTCGCATTCATATAGAGTAAATGGCAACAACTTAATTTCATAAGTAACTCTGCCATAGAGGCCGCCATGATTATTGATCAATTTATCCAGGATCCAGGAATTGGCGCTTCCGCAAACAATTACCATCAGATTATTCTGATGACACCCCCAGTTATTCCAGAATGATTCGAATGCCGTCATAAAGCCGGATCTCGGAGTATCAAGCCAGGGAAGTTCATCAAGAAAGACCAGTTGTCTGCTGCCGTCATTCTTTGATTCCAGATAGTCCTCCAAAAGGTAGAACGCCTCAAACCAGTCTTTCGGTTTTTCACGATCCTTTAATCCATAGCGGTACAACGTCTGATAGAAGCTGTTGAGCTGTATCTGCAGGGAATTGTTCTCTATTTCCGCAGGAGAAAGACCTGCATGACGAAAAGTAAACCTTCCTTCAAAAGTCTGATCAATCAGATAAGTTTTACCGACTCTTCGACGCCCGTAAACAGCTACCAGTTCAGCCCGTTTGCGATCGTAAAGTCTTTCAAGTTCTTTTATTTCTTTTTCTCTGCCTATCATACCTAAATTATATCACCTTAATTCCGCGGCGAAACGCATTTTTTCTCGTTCACCGCGCGTTTGATCCTTATAAAGTCGTTAAAACGGATAAATTTCTTTAAAAAAGTCCTTTATTTATCGGCTTTAGACGAATTAAAAGATATTTTATAGCTTTATTCCGCGGCGAAACGCATTTTTTCTCGTTCACCGCGCGTTTGATTTGATCAATGATCAATAAGCCCAAAAAAAGAAGACCTTTTCAGATCTTCTTTGTCAGATCATAAGCTGATCGCCGTATCCAAAGCGATCTCGATCATTTCCTTGAAAGCCAGCTGACGCTGTTCAGGTGTCGTGATCTCATCTTTCATATCCGAGATCGTCAATAAACATGCCGCTTTCTTACCCAGATATCGCGCATTGGCGAATAAGCCGAAGCTTTCCATCTCCCCGGCAATGCATTTGTAAGGCGGTTCCTTACGCATGTTTGGATCAGAATAGAAACAATCGCCGCTGTGGGCGATGCCCTTGTAGTAGAAGTGGCCCTTCTCCTTGGCCGTCTGTTCAAGTTTGGCTGTGATCTCAGGATCGGGATACATCAGATCTTCCTTGTAGCCAAAGGCCGTTTCCGCAAAGGAAGAAGTCGAATATGCCGCTTCGACCAGGATCACGTCGAATAATTTCATCTCTTCCAGATAGCCGCCGCAAGAACCGACTCTGATGATGTTTTCTACGCCATAGAACTTGTATAGTTCATAGGAATAGATGGCCATTGAAGGAATGCCCATGCCATGACCCATGACCGAGATCGGAACGCCCTTATAAGTTCCCGTATACCCCAGCATGTTTCTGACGTGGTTGAATTCTTTCGCATCTTCCAAAAAGTTCTCCGCAATGAATTTCGCCCGCAAAGGATCGCCGGGCATGATGACCGTCTTGGCGATATCGCCTACTTTAGCCGTATTGTGTGGTGTGCCGTTAAATTCGCTCATAAATTACTCTCCTGATTCTATTTTAAGGTATTAAATCGATACTATCAGTACAAGCTGAGACTGATAGTTCTATCGATACAGTCTTTTCCTAACGTGATTCCAAAGAGATCCTTCAATTCGATATAAGGGAAGAAATATTCCTTTTCATCAAACAGGACCTCCAGCATCTTCTCTTTTTTATCTATCTTCAGTTTATGAACCACTCCTTCTTCCCAAACCAACGGATAGGAACAGATGATCCTTTCCTGTTTATTCTTTTCGATCAGTACCAGACTATCATCATTTAAACCGAGTTTATAGTGATGCAGATAACCCTGCATATTGAACACCAGCATGTGTTCCTTTCCCTGTTCCGGAATAAACTCCCACTCGATGTGTTCATATATTTCACCATAGGCACCGCTTGAGATCAGGGCATGTTCAGCAGATATTCCCAATAAGCCTTCTTCGATCTTCCAGGTCCCGGAATGTTCGACGAAACCGCGGATATTGGACATGTAATCACCGCCATAGCGGGGGCCATAGTGATCCAGAGGATAGGCTTTGAAATCGTAATCCAAGGAAGCTTTTCTTTCGATTTGGATATCCTTTATGTAATAAGGCTCATCCGAAATGATGCCGGCCTTGTGGATAGTAACGTTCTTTCTCAAAGGCATTTCAATGATTAACTTATTATCAGCTACCTGTTTCTGGAAAGAGATCTTTCCTTCACAATCCCCGACATAGGTACTGATATTTTTGCCGCCTTCGATATCTATAATGACTTTATCACCCGGATACAGAAACGGTGAAAACTGCGGATCATAGCGGGCATCATAGAGGTCATCAGAGAGATAGTAGACGTATTTATAGGCATCTTTAGCTTCCACATAGAGCTTATTATCCCCAACTGTAATATTCCCTTCCTTAGTCCTAATGCCCTTGGTGGCATATGGCAATTCAAAAGGCTCGTAGTCGACTTCCATCCCATGCAGCTTATAGGCCAGCTTCGTAAACAAAGCCGCTGAGTCGGAGACCGTCTGGATATTCAAATAACCGATAGCGCTTGAAGCATTGACGATGTCGTTGATCGGTCTGATCCACTTCTCATCGATCCCATCCAAACCTAATAGGGCTCCCATGATCGAACCGACATTGCCGCAGTTGCAATCGGTATCCCAGCCGCTTCTGTTTAGCATGGTCAAGGTCTTATCAAAATCGTTCTCGCCATAGCACATGGCCATGACCATCAAAGCCGTATTGGGAATGATGTGACAGACACCGGGATATTTGTCGTAACCGTAATTATCCTGAATGTATTTGAGACATTCTTGCCAATCGGTTTTGTTTTCTTTATAGAAACGGATGATGTCTTTAGCGACCTGGTAGTATTCCAGATCCTTGTTCAGATATTCCAGAGCCTCATCAATAACCTCGTGGATATCATCTTTCTGCATGGCTAAAGCGATGGCTGTCGCCACAAAGATACCGCCCTCAATCCCGCAGCGGTCATGCGTAACACTGGAAGCCATGGCTGCCAGCTTCTTTGCCAGATCAATATCATAGCCGGCTACATAGCCCCAGCAGTCGGAGAAGATCTGCCCGCCGATCTGTTCGGCGATGGCCTGACCGTTTTGTTCGACACTGCCTGACTTTGGGGCTTTGATGCCGTTTTTCAGATTCTCATAAGCCGTGTGTTCCGTCGAAACACCGACGCCACCCCACCAGAAGAAACCTCGGTATTCCTGCAGATAATTTAAGAAACAGTCACCGATGTTTTCGGTCGTCAGTTCTTCTTCATCCAACAGAGCCCTGACAAAAAACAAAGGACCGTTGCTGTCATCATCGGCGGCATAGATGTCGTAGTCCACCAGATAGCCTTCCTTGTCGCCGAAGTCCGCCATGATCTTCTCGTGACTCCAGCCTTCGACCGGCGAACCCAGGCGAATGCCGATCAGCTTGCCCAGCCAGGAAGCATAGACCTTTTCCAGATATTCGTGCTTATCCTCGATCCTCAATTTCATACAAAGTGCTCCTTAAAAAACACGATCGTCTCATCCGTCAGCTGTTTCGATAACTCCGGTCTGCCATTCCATTGGCCGAAACCATGATCAGCCTCATGAACGGTATTAAGTTTTCTTTCCTTTGCCTTACAAAGTTCTTCATAAGTCTTCTCAGCCACCTCATAAGGTACGGTCGTATCTTCATCGCCATGGACCACAATGGCACAGCCTTTATAATCATTAAGACCCTTCACCGGCGACAATTCCTTCATCTGCTCGATCAGCTCACCATTCAATTTGATATATGTATCATCGAAGAGATTGTGGAAATCGCAATAGCCTTTTTCCTTTATCTCTTCTTCCATCTGACTTAAAGGTACTCCCAAAAACTGATCTTCACCATTGAAACTATCATATGAAGCTGAAGCCCATAAACCGATACAGCTGATCTCGGGATGTTTGGCGATATATAAAGATGTCAGTCTGCCACCCATGGAGTAGCCGATCATGCCTGTATCTTTTGTCAGTTCATAATTTCCTTTGACGTAATCGACGCAGCTGTCGATATCATCCATACAGTTTAGCAAAGTGTAATTGATGAAATCTTCCTTGGATTCATCACAGCCCGGAAAGCCTATCATGATGGCCATGACGCCTTTTGAAGCCAAGGCTTTCGCCACAGTGAGAAAACGGCCGTCTTCTGTCCGCTTGGCCTTGAAGCCATGGGCACATATCAATAGTTTGGCCGGATAATTATCGGCTTCCACGATCGTGACAGGGATGTCACTGTTCCTTTTTGATTTGACACTTGTTTCGATGACTTTCATATTTTTACCGCTTTCTATTTATTTGATTCCCTTTTCTCATAAGCCCTGACAAAGGGATAGTAGATCAACATATCCAACATCAATAGTCCGATGACCAGAATGACAGCTCTAAGGTCCAAAGTCGCAAGATAGGCTCCGATAAAGGAAGGCATGTTCCAGCTAAGCAAGGCAAAAGCCTTGTTTACCAGACCCTTATTCATGCACAGATAAGTGATGATACAGTTGCATAATGACGTTCCTACAAACGGTAGCAACATCAATGGTTCCATCATCACCGGCAGCCCAAACATCAGCGGTTCACTGATGTTGAACAAGGCCGGAACTAATGCCGTCTTTCCGACATCTTTTAAGCGTTTTTCTTTACTGAAACACAACAATAGCGCCAGCGAAAGGATATTCCCTACGCCGCCGATGATCACGAAATAGACCCAGAAAGGTGTCGTGAAGACTAGACCCGGCACACCACCCTGTGCCTTGGTTAAAGCGTTTATGGAAAGATTTCCTTCTCTTAAAGGGGCGCTGATGCCCGAGATCGCGATATCGTGGATGCCACAGAAGCCGATCAGATGCGTCAGTATCGTGATCAGACAGCACATGAACAATGAATCGCTGACATAGACGCTCATCGAACATAAGGACCAATAGGCTTCATTCAAAGTCTTTCCGGCTTTATATAGAAACAGATACAGCAGACCGAAACACAAAACGATGAGCGTTTCCCCTAAAAGATTCTTTACGTTCTGAGACAGGACTTCCGGTTTTTTTATTTCTATTTTCTTTAATAATCTGTAAGTCTCCACTGTAATGATACTTATCAATATGGCCGGCAATAGACCTCGGCCATCGAGATATTCCAAAGCTTGAATATTGCTTACTAGCAGACCCATAGCCGATAGAAACATCGGCATCAGCGGTTCAAGATCATAGTCTTTGGCCAGTTCATAGCTTAGACCCAAAGCGACATAAAGACTGATCAGTCCGAAGGTCCCTTTGACGATGGCCAATGAAAGAAGATACAGGTCCCCTTCCTTAAATAACAGCGTTCCGATCACACCCAAAGAACCCGCAAAACTTAGCGGTCCCAGTTTCATCATAGTCTGCTGCAAGGCTTTTAAATGAGGCTGATTGCCCAGCTTTTCAGCCAAAGGCCTGAACTTTTTATCCAGAAAAGTGATGAAATTATTCATCTTAATACCAGTGTTTCCTTTCAACAGCTGCCCCCTTGGAAGCGATCAGATCCTTGTACCACCAGTAGCTCTTCTTGGGTTTTCTTATTAATCCGTTCTCAAAATCGATCGCCACCAGGCCATAGCGCTTTTCCACCCCGTTTTTCCAGGAATACAGGTCGAAGCTGCTCCAGGCAAAGTATCCTTTTACTTCCACACCGGCATCCATGGCATTCATGATGGCGCTGAGATGATCGTTCATGAAAGAGATGCGGTAGTCGTCTTCCACCATCTCCACTTTGACATCTTCTTTGACGCCGACGCCGTTTTCGGTGATATAGATGGGCAGATGGTAGCGTTCATAGACTTCCTTGAGTCCTTTTTCCAGACCCTGCGGGAAGATCTGCGTACCCCATTCGTTATAAATGGCATCGGGTAGATCAAATATTTGTTCGAACCAGCCTTTGATGATGACCGTGTTCTTGCCACCCTTGCCGGAATTGTTTACGACTAAAGAGGTCTCTCCTTCCGTATATGGTTTTACCAGCATGTGTGAATAGTAGTTGAGACCTAAGAAGTCGACGGTGTTTTCTTTGATGATCTGAAGTTCTTCTTCCTTTATAAAAGAAAGATCGTATTTCTGACTAAGGACACTTAAAAGATCAAAGGGAATCTCCCCTTTAGCCGCCGTATCCAGGATCCAGTTATTGGCATAGTTGTCCGCATAGCGCATGGCTATCTTTGTCAGTAAAGAATCATCGACGCCATTGACCGGCGCAAAGGAATGAACGATGCCGACCTGACCTTCATAGTGCCCTTCTCTAAACGCTCTTACTCCCAAAGCATTGGCATACATGACGTTGTAGGCCGCCTGTATGAATTCATAAGGTTCCTGATGGCCGGGCGGATAGTTGCCGATGAGATAACCGGAAGCAGTAAAATACTTAGGTTCATTGAAAGTGACCCAGTCTTTGACCAGATCACCGAAAGCCTCATAACAGACCTTGGCGTAATGTTCAAAACCATAACAGGTCTCCTTATTCAACCAGCCACCCAGTTCTTCCCAATACTGGGGCAGATCCCAATGATAGATGGTCACAAAAGGCGTGATGTGATATTTGTGGCAGGTTTCAATAAGTTTACGGTAAAAGGCGATGCCCTTTTCATTGATATGTCCTTCTCTATCTTTGATGATCCTGGGCCAGGCCAAAGAAAAACGATAGGCGTTCTGACCGCCTTCAGCCATCTGTCTGATGTCCTCTTCATAGAAGTGATAGTGATCGGAAGCCACATCGCCATTCTCCAGTCCCTTTTCATGAAGATAGACATCCCATAGCGACTGTACGCGATCATCTTCTTTATAGCCGCCTTCACACTGATAGGAAGCCGTAGCCGAACCCCAAAGGAAATCATTATTCATCATCGCTTTTCTCCTGTAATTCTATAATACTCATTGTCATGATTCTTGCCGCCAATGAAGAAGGATGTAATATCTGCTTCATCTTCAAATCTTTCCTTAAGCATCCTCTCATACATGACCTTCAGTTTCTCCTCATCCTCATCCCGAAACAAAGAAATATGAGGCACATATGAGGCATCGAAACTGTCGATCGCTATATCGTATCTTTCAAGCAGGAAAGTATCGATCTTATCATGCAGGCTTCTTAATTCATCTTCCTTTTCAAAACGAAACCAGATCATATCCTTGACCTTGCACAGACGAAGCTTACCACCGCTGATGATCCCGTTATCATTTATCAGTTTGGCCAGATCTTCTCTGATCCTATAAAAATCGTTTGTATAGAAGCTGCGCTTGAAGGATACATGTAAAGGAAAATCAAGGAAACGCCTGGAAAGAGAAAGGTCCTCATTGTTTATTGAAGCTATTGCCTTGATCCTGTTTCTGACATCTTCACTTATTAGCCCTCCGGCCCACATCAGCTCTCTGTCATCCATTTATTCCATCATATCATTTCGGGCATAAGAAAACCCGGATCATTCCGGGCTGTTCTTAAACTATTTGACTGCTTCTTTCAGCGCTTTGGCAGCTCTGAAAGCCGGAGCCTTGCTGGCAGGGATCTCGACCTTGTCGCCGGTTGCCGGATTGATGCCTTCTCTGGCAGCTCTTTCCTTAACGACGAACTTGCCGAAACCGCTGATGTCGACCGTGTTGCCTTCAGCTAAGGTCGCAACGATCTTGCCGAACAGAGAATTGACGAGTTCCAGAGATTCTTTCTTGGAATAACCATATTCTTCAGCCAATGCTTCAGCTAATTCTTTTTTAGTTACTTTTAACATGTTTTTATTACCTCCATCTGTTCTATTCTACTCTAAAAATCCTTTAAATGAGTGTCAAATTATCGCTAAAAAGCTAATTTTCATTTATTTTTCGCCATTTCGATATTTTTAGCTGTTTTACCACTGTTTTAAAGCCTTTTGCAGTCTGACATCGATGTCTTTTCTGGTCGCCAGACACTCCTTTTTATAGTCTCTGCCGGCTTTGAACATCAGCGAAACCAGTAAGGAAGAGCCGATCGGCAGCATCATCTTTATCAAAGACTGCGGGAAGACGAAATGCGTTCCATGTTCATAGAGCCAGGCTTCATAGCTGCTGTCGTGCTCCCTGCTTTCCAGTCTTTCTTCCATGCGGCGGATATAGCGGCAGGTATCCCAGAGGACATCATCTTCCGCCCCGATGAAGATGATATGGCCTTTGATACGTTCGACCTTGATCTTTTCTTCCTCTTGCAGCGGATGGAGTCTTTCCGATTCATCAAACATTTTTCTGGCTGCCGCCTTGTCCCCACCCTGTTTAGCTTCTTCTTCAAGCTTTTGCCAGTATTGAGGATGACGATAGGCATAGGGCAGATACGGCAGATCTTTGCCCTGAAATGATACTGTCGATTCATTATCGCCGGGTCTTTCACCCATGCCATCCTTGCCATCACGATAGAAACCTTCCATCACGAAATCGGAAGGCGACATGGCGATCGTCAGCGAGATCTCGGGATAATAGGAAGCCACGACCAGCCCCAGCATGCCCGTGGTGGAAGCGCCGATGATCCCGATCTTTTCCATGCCCTGATCCTTCAGAAAAGCGATGGCTTTCGCAAAACGTTCCAAAGGATAGGAATGATGGCCATAGTCCTTCTTAGCCGGCGACATCGCCAGAGCCTGAAGACCCTGCTTATGCAGCCATTTGGCTCCGCACCGCACCAGATAGTCGTCACTGTCATCACCCATCATGATGATCAAAGCTTTCTTACTGTCACCTTGAGGATACCAGGTCCCATGGAAACCATCTTTTTCCGTTTCAAAATGGATCTTCTTCATCTTCTTAACACCTCTTCTTCCATTTTTAATAGATATTCCTTGCGTTCAAGTCCACCCGCATAGCCCTTCAATGATCCATCGCTTCCTATGATCCGGTGGCAGGGAACGATCAGCGATATGGGATTGTGTCCAACGGCCATGCCGATAGCCCGACAGGAGAAGTTTTCATCGCCATAAATCATTTCACCTAATTGCTTATAGGAGATCCTTTGTCCATACTCCACCTTCAACAAAGCTTCCCATACTTTTATCTGAAAGTCCGTACCCTTGAACTTCAGTGGCAATTCAAAATCAGGGATCTTTCCGGCAAAATATATATCCAGCCAGCTTTTGGCTTCTTCTAATACATCAGTATCTTCTTCTATTGATTCATTGTCCAGATTCGATCCGTAATACTTCTGTCCTTCAAACCAGAGGCCTGTAAGTCTTCCTTCTTCTTCGCTTAAAAGTATCCTTCCCAGCGGTGAATCATAATAGGCGATATGGCTTGTCATTATGGCCTCCACTGGTGTTTCTTGAGATCGACACAGCCGTTTTCCTTGAAACTCACCCCTTCGCTTCTTAACAGTTCCTCCTGCTGCTCAAAACCGGGTGCCAGACGGCCTGAGTGATTCACCACTCTGTGACAGGGATAATCGCCATATAAGGACGCTCTGCTTAAAACCGTTCCCGCCAGACGGGAATTTTGGGGTCTTCCGATCATTGTTGCCAGCTGGCCGTAAGTCACGACCTTGCCGGCAGGGACTTCTTCGACGATCGAAAGGATCGCATAAGCCAGTTCATCATTGATAACTCTATCCAAAAGATACCTCTTCCATCAGTATTATATGTTCTGAATCTCAAACCGATCTTTATAGCTCTTTCTGCTTTTCAAGATATTTGGCCAGCACCGGGCGGATCGGCGGTGAGATCTCAGAAAGATCTATTTCTTTAGGGGTGAAAAACCTTAATTCCTCCATTTCCCCATCAGAACAATTAAGTTCCCCTTGCCACTTCCAGCACAGATAGATGATCTCGAAATTGGAAACTTCATCGCCATTGGGATAGATATAATGGGCTTCCGGCCCTGAATTTACACAAAAGAATTCCAGTTCATCGGCTATCAGCCCCATTTCCTCCTGCAGTTCTCTTTTGGCACATGTTTCGACATACTCATCGATCTCCACGGAACCGCCGGAATATCCCCACTTATGATTGTCCGAGCGTTTACCTAAAAGGATACGGCTGGATCCATCGATACAGATAATACTTGCGGCACATTGTATCAGCGTTCTATGGCCAACTATTTTTCTTAATTCTGTCATATAACCGGTCATCAGATCTTACCCTCACATAATGTTTCTGTTCTTAATGTTTTTACCTATTAAATAACCAGCCAGTATCCTGTTTTGTTTGAACCGATCCGCTGTATCAGTTTCTTGTTTTTTAATGCCGCCAAAAGCCGTGAGATCGTTCGCTCCGATTTTCCCGTTGATTCCGATAACTCGGCGCTTGTCAATGATGGCGATTCTTTCAGGATCGATAATAGTGTCATTTCCGCTTCACTTATCCTGTCATTTATCTCGCCATTTATTACGCCATTTTCTGGCGAGATATTCCTATCAAACCTGGAAAATTCGATCGTGAAAGCAGTTTCCTCATTTATATACGACACCGCAACTTTAGCTTCGTTACACAGTGTATAAATCTTTCTGATCCCGGATCCGAAAGTCTCAACATCTTTGCACAGATAAAGGGTCCTTGCGATCACTTCATTTCTCAGGTATGAGCGGATATCTCTGGTATAAAAGTCGATCGGTTCAAAATCATTTGCGAAAGAACCCGGATTGCAGATGGAAATACGATTAGAGAATATAGCAATCTCGTGCTGAACGGACAGGTCATACCGAGCGTGCGCGAAGCTGTTGATAACGGCTTCACGGATGGCATCGATCGGGATCTCGGGGATCTCTTTCCGGTGTATCCCGTCTTCGTTCATTTCGACCCGCCAGCGTATATTTTTGACGATGTAAGTCACAGCTGTATCGATCAGCTCAAAGATATTTCCTTCTGCCCGACTCAGATCCAAGAAAGTATCCTTGTGATCCGTGGCAAAAACAGCCATCTTTAAAGCTATGGGCTTTTTTGCTGAGAAAAGGCAGACTCCGGCATTTGTCAAATGATCCCCATTGAGAACTCCAAGCTGATCGAGTATCTTTCGTTTATCGTATTCTATTTCCGGCAGTCTCCCGCAGGATATAGCGGAATCATAGAATTCCTCTATGGTTTTGTCATCCACATCGTCCAGTGTCTGATCCGTGCTTTTATTCTCCCAGTTTTCTTCATATTCCTGGCGGATCATGATCTTACGCAGTTCGGACGGGGAGAGTTCTCTGTCTTCGTCAGCAATACGGATGTAGTATTTTCCGAAAGCAGAATAAGGTACATCTTCTCCCGAAAAGGTCAAAACAATGACCTCGACACCGTCTATTTCTTCAACTTCAACGACAGGTATCAGCTGCGGTTTAATAGATTCATAGATTTTCCTGGAAACATCCCGAAGCGTGGAGTCGGTGATGGTAAAGGGATTAGGCGTTCCATCATTCTTAAGACCGAAATACACCTTTCCCTGCTTATGCTTGTTCAGCATGGCAGAGACCGATACCATTGCTTCATTCAGTTCTCTGGTCGTTTTTTTAAATTCCGTTTGCTCATCTTCACGCATCATACGGCACACCTCCTGTCTTATATCTGCTTGTATTATACCATTTTTGGCGATATAAATTAAGATTTTGGCGAGATAAATGGCGAGATAAAATAAGACATGAGCCAAAAAGCCCATGTCATCTTAAGTCATAAAACATTATGAAAGGCGGCTTTTAACCGCCTTATGCATAATACTTATTTGATCGCTGTCGAATAGTAGCTCTGTCCGTAGATATCCTTGAATTCGTAGGAAGACAAAGTCTTGTAGTCGGCGATGGAAACATCGCCCAGATACAGATCGTCAACGATCGTCAGTTTACCTTCCAGCAGGTAGGCGTCATCGAAGTTGCCGTCGTAGTCGTAGTAGTCAGCGACCAGTTTGACGACATCACCTTCTGCCAGTTCGACCAGATTCTTGGATACGACATCGGCTTCACCGCGGTAATCGTAGGTAGCTCCGACGATTTGCGCACCTTCATCATCGATCATCGTGATCAGGTTGGCATACTTGTCGTTGATCATGACCGGGATCCGGCCAGTGTAGGTGACATTGTCGCCATCCACTGTCGAATATAAATCGTAGTAGGCCACGACATGCCAGTGCTCGTTGTCGCTAGAAACAGCCAGCCAGGTCTTCTCATCCGGAGCTAAGAGGTTGCCATTGTCGTCGATATCGTAGATGGAGTCTTTACCTAAATCGATATAGCCGTTTCCATCGTCGATAAACATGTTGAGCTTCAAACTGTCGACTAACGACCACTGTTTTTCAGTCAAAGCGATCTTGCCGTTGTTCCAGGTCAGATCGGCATCGAAGTGGTTGTCTACGATATACTGGACCATCTTGTCGGAAGCTCGGCCGCCGAATAAGGCGTCAAGTCCGCTGCCGTAGTAGCTGGAATAAGAGCTGTTGTCGGAATAGCCGCCGCCTAAGAAGAGGTTCAGCACATCGATCAGCAGTTCTTCGGAGCTTTGTGATGAATAGTAGTCCGAAGAATTGTAGCTGTTATAGGACTGATATGCCGAATGCGAACCGCCCGAAGCTACCTGACCGGAAGTCTGGTAGGTCGCGAAGTTTCTGACGACACTGGTGTATTCCTTGTTCATATCGATGGCGTTGTAGGTATTCAGGATCGTGTTTACATACTTGGTCGAACGATATGGGAAATAGATGGACATGCCATAGGCATTGGAGATGCCTCTGGATGTGTTGTTGTATTTGACAGCCTTCATTAAAGCCTGGCACAGATTGTTGGCTTCGGTCGTATTCATCTTGGAAGCCAGGTCAACTAAATCGACCATATCCAGATAGGAATCAGCCGCAAATTCACGCGAACCCTTTCTGGCCATAGCCACCGTTCTGTAATCGGAATCGATCAGTTCGTTGGTGCTTGACGAGAAAGCAGTCAAGGCATCCGGTACGAGGCTTTCGACTTCCGCCAGGTCGATGACCGACAAAGTAGCGGTCTGGCCCGGAGTATCGGTCGAACACTTGGCGACGAAGTCGTCGGCGATATTCTTGCCGATCTGGATCGTCGACATCGAAGTATCGTTGTTCAGTTTAGTCAGCCAGTTAGTGTAGTACCAGCCGATGCCCGGTTCGGATTCTTCCGAAGCGATCATGTAGTCGGCATGTTCACTAAGCATCAAAGCCGTTTCCGTGGTGGCCATCAGACAGGCATCGAAACCGATGAAGTCGAAATCGACACCCGCTTCCGTCAAAGCGGAATCCAGCTGGGCAAGGGACATCGAACCCCTGTTGGGATATTTCTCATCATAGCCGTAGCCGCTGACCGAGCCCCCGCCGTGATCCCAGAGGATCAGCTCATAACGGTTGGCTTCAAAGTTTTCTTCACAGAATTCGATGAAAGATACCAGCGTATCGGGATCGACCATCGAACCCGTACCGGCATTCTCCACCAGACAGCCCAGCTGTCCGCCGCCGACGACCTGATAGATCTGGTTGTAGCGGGTGGAGATCATGTTGGTATGCCACTTGGTGGTACCGCCGGTATAGACGATCAGATTGACATTGTCGAGGCTGGCGTTGACCATTTCCTGCAGGTCATAGACGCCCATGGCCGCCTGGGATTCCAGGTCGGAACCGCACATGTACAACATGATCGTGACGGTATCTTTTTGGGAACCGACGATCTTGGTACGCTTATCTCTGATGCCCTGGGTCACCGTCGAATCCAGCTTGCCGACGTTGGAAGTCAACTGCCAGTTGCTGGAATAGACCGTTGAAAGATTGCTGGTGACGCCTTCATAGCCGGCTTTGTCATCCTTGGACTCTTCCTGGGGCGTCGTTGCCGGGGTATTGTCTACGACGTTGGAACTGGAGTTGCTGCTGGGGCTGGTGTTCATCGATGAGAGGAAGCTCATCACGAAGTTGATCAGCAGGAAAGCGATGATCACAAACAGCAGGAACTTGATGAAACTGAATCTACTTTTTTTCTTCTGCATTTCTGATACCTTTAACGATGCGGCGGAATGCGGACATGAATCCGGATTCCCCTACTCTTTCCTTCCTTTTCAAACCTTCAGCCATTCTTACGATCTCAGATACTTCACCTTCGACCACGTGTTTTTTTCTTCCACTTCTTTTTTCGCTCATTTTATTCTCCTTCCACTTGTTCAAAGTCGAGTCCATCCTCGGCTTCAAAAGCATTCAGATAGCTCATCGCCAGATCAATGGCCGCCTGGTGTTCCTCACCGCCTTTGATCAGACCCGGGAATTCATTTACCCGGAAACAGATGTTGTCGATCTGTTCATTAGCCAGTTTCAGATCGAAACAGATATCGACATCTTCACTGTCGGGATAGCCTTCTTCGAAGATCGAGATCTCTTTGACGTCATCCAGAGAGATAACATCGGCATTCTCTTTCTTGAGATCCTTGCGCTTGGATATCGCAAAGAGCTTGTTGGCATCATCCAGATACAGCGAATATTTGCCTTCCACACTCTTTTCACCCTTAAAATCTTCCAGTTTCTTCAGGTTTTCCAGACGATACTCCAGATGCTTGCGATAAGCATCCAGATCCATCTTCAGATAATCGTCGTCACTAAGCCAGGGGGAAGCCGGTTTGATGCAATTGCGGCACAGGGTACCGTCCTTGATCTTCTTGTTTCCGTAGCGGCTTAGCGGTTTGCCGCAAAGGGCACAGACTTTTTCATCGTTCATAATTTCCTTCTCCATCTCACTGTAATCCTCTACTTCTCTTCATCGTTTCTGACCATCCTGTTTAGCGTAGGCTTCTGCGTGTCTTCCGGAATGATCCAGATCCGGCTGAGCATGACTGCTCCCTTGATCCTGTTCTGCTTGCACAGTGACTGGACCTGACGGACCGTGATATTCCATTTTTCAGCCGCTTCCTGCGCCGTGATAAATCCATTCATTGTAATAGTCCTCGCATATTTATGATCAAAATACAGATCTTAATTAAATTTTATTCGTTTAAACGAAGTTTATCAATGCTTTTGCACAAAAATAAAAGAAGCATCTTTCAGCTTCTTTACTCGATCCCGGTATAAGGGATCACAAAGGGAATTATTTCTTCTTCATCAACAGGCTCGGGTATGACTACTTCCGGTTCCTTTACCGGTTCTTCTTTCTTGACTTCAATGATCGCATAACGCACATCTTCCCTGTCAGGAACCTTTAGATCCCTGTCGCATTTGAGGTCTTCGTCTTTCAGCAAGGTATGGATCAATGAATCATCTTCTTCTAACGGTATACCGCTGTAACTTACTTTAACGATATTGTCAGGCAAGATCTCCACTACTTTGCCAGTAAGACCGTTATAAGGCTCAAATTCACGGCCCATCATCGAAGCCTCGCAAGTCGTATTCTCAAGCTTGATCCAGACAAACTGTTCTTCCAGTTCCTGTCCGACGATACCGCTGATGATGCTTTCCCGATCGTAATAGGCCAAGGGTTCCCTGATCTCTATCAGATAGACAGCTTTCTCACTTGGCGTATTTTCCAGATCGCCGATCGAATCATCGGAATTACTATCGATAATGTAACCATCGGGAACTCTGACCTTGATGAACTCATCCTTTTCTTCTTCAGGTGTCCCTTCAAAACTGACATAGATCTCCTGATCCTGATGACCACTGACATAAGCCTCAAGACCCTCAGGAATATCCTCGAACCAGTCGCTGATATCCTCATAATCCTCGATCTCAAAATAATAATCGGGATCGTTGAGACTTAATACCACCGGCTTGGAACCGATACTTTCACCGACGTAGCCATCGACGATCCCTTCGGCTTCTACCATGATTAGTGGCGAAGCATGGATTATCCGAAAAGTAAGCAGAAACGACATAATAAAAATCAACAGAACATATTTTTTCATTTTCTTATCTCCATGCCCCCATTATCCGCAAAGAGATCTTTCCTTCATATGTCCGTTTATGAACTGTTACATCAACGTTTTCAGAGATAATATTCCTCAAAACTCTTTTCTATCAACATTGCAGAACATTGCACAAACATTACAGAACATTGCATTTTTTGCAATGTTCTGTAATGTTCCCCTTGATCAATGAGATTTAAAAACTCGACAAAGTATTTTGTTTTGCCGAGTATTATGTAAATTATTGCTTATTTTTAAATCGGATTTATCCCAGCTTGTCGCTTATCTGCTTGTTTAGTCTCCTTGGTCCTCTGATAGCTTTGATACCCAAGGAATTAAGATATTCAAAAGTATACTTATCTTCCTTAAAACGTTTCAGAAGTCTGATGCGCATGACTCTTTTCATTGAGACGTTTTTATCCTGATACTCATAAGGGATATCCGTCTCTTCACAAAGGCATTTATACAGAATAGCCGAATAAGGCTGAGCTACATACATGTAGACGATATCACCCGTATGGATGTCGCTGGACTGTTTCCAGAGAATGGACGATTTCTCATCAAAACAATGCGCAACATCGTAATATGCCGGATTGGCCGGGATCAGCCAGGCATCGGAAACATCGACCAGGTCATGAGACAGATCGATCATCGCCCGGATGATCTCATCATCAAGGCTGCCATCCAAAACGATCGTCAGCCACTTCTCCTTGTTCATATGATAGGCTTCATGGAAACCCTTTTCTTCCTTTAAGGATGCGATCGTGACCGGATCGGCTTTGACATCCAGTATCTCATACTCCTGTTTATCCAGACCGATCTTTGTTCCAATGATGTTCATGATGATGCCATACCACTTGCCGTTGCACTTGTCTCTGAAGACGCCATAGTCGGGATAGCGACTCCACAAAAACTCCGGCTTATCGCCATACTGTTTGAGGATATAAGCAGCTATCCTTTCACCCTGTGGAGTATTAAAAGTCTGTTTGACAAAACAATGATCTCTGATATCTTCCAGTACTTCGATATAAGCCTGTCTGATGCTGCCGACAAAGGCTCCGTATTGGGAATCGGAATAGATGTTGATATATTCTTCATCAAGTTCTTTTTCGATCACCTTGCCGGACACCTGACCCTTATCGTTTATCCTTATTCGGGCTTCAAATTCGCCATCCAAAAGATCCTTATTTAAACAATAGTATTTTCCATCATACTCAAAACCGTAAGCTTCTAGTTTCTTCTTATCGGCCTTGACCTTTCTGAATACGTCCTTAATGATATCCATACCTCAATTTTAACGTATAACCTATATAATTAGAGAAAGGATGGAAACCGTTATGAACAAGATCGTGATAAGTGATGGAGAATTCAAGGAACTGATCGATATCAGAAGGCATCTGCACGCCAATCCCGAAACAGGCATGGAACTTAAACAGACCTGCGACTATATCTGTGAACAGCTCAAAAAGATCGGTATTTCCTATCAAAGATACGATAATTCCGGCATTATCGCGGAAATCAAAGGAACTTTAAGTGACAGTGATGAGGTGGTCATGTTGAGAGCGGACATGGACGCCTTGCCGATAGAGGAAAAGACAGGCCTGCCTTTCGCATCCCATAACGGCAATATGCATGCCTGCGGACACGATCTGCATATGACCATTCTTTTAGGAACAGCCCATAAACTTTTTAACATGAAAGACAGCTTTGCGGGTACGATCCGTCTTCTTTTCCAGGCTGGCGAAGAGATAGGCCAGGGTGGCAAATATCTCTATGAGAGAGGAGCCATGGAAAATGTGAAGATGGGTATGGGTATCCACATGGATCCCTTAAGACCGACAGGAGAGATCTCCGCCATCGCCGGTCCCGACTGGGCATCCTGCGATCGCTTCAAAATATACATCAAAGGCAAAGGCGGTCATGGCGCCATGCCTCATGAATGCAAAGACGCTACGGTAGCCGGAGCGGCCATCGTCATGAATATGCAAAGTATCGTCTCAAGAAACAACGATCCCAAAAAACCCTTAGTCATCACCATCGGTTCCTTCCATTCCGGCACTACTTTCAATGTCATTTCCGGCGAAGCCTTCTTAGAAGGAACTTGCCGCTGCTTTGATGAAGACGTCTATGAAAAACTCCCGGAAATGATTGAAACGGTCGCAATCAATACGGCTCAGGCCTATGGCTGTATTGCTGAGTTAAAATACGACCGACTGATCAATCCATTAATAAACGATAAAGACGCCTGGGCTTTTTTAAAGAAGACCTGCGAAGAAAGCGATATTCCTTTTAGTGATCGCCAAAGTGAGATGATCGCCGAAGACTTTGCCGTCTATGCCAACGCCGCACCCTGCATCTTTGCCCATCTGGGAGCAGGAGGCCACTTCCCTTTGCATAACCCCGAGATCATCTTCGAAGAAGAAAGCATAAAAACAGGCATTGAAGCCGAAGTAAACTTCGCCTTGAATGCCTTGAAACAGATTTAGAGTCAGATAAAAAAAGACAAGTGGATCTCACTTGCCTATATGGAACAGGCATAATTGCCTGTGATCGAGGAAATGTCTTTAACTCTCATAGTAAAGCACCTCCTTGACCTTATTCTAACACAGATCAGAGCTTATCGTATTTAAGACAGGAGCCCCTGGCTTTTTCCACCGGATATTTCTCGGCACTCTTGTCCAGTTTTCTGTTTGCCGCTTCGATCAGATCGACATCGACGCTGTCGGCCATATCCAGCAGATAAATGAAGACATCGGCTATTTCGTCTTTGACCGCTTCAAGATCGTAATCGTCTCTCCATTGGAAACACTCCAGCAGTTCACCTGCTTCGATACAGACCGATTTGGCCAGATTGGAAGGCGTATGAAACTGTCCCCAGTCTCTTTCCTGGTTGAATCCTCTGACTTTATTTAACAGTTCTTCATAACTCATAGCTCTTCTTCCTTTCTGATGGCTTCTATCACCTTGCGATCGGCCGGTACCCAATCGATGTCCTCTTCATAAATATCGATAAAGCGGATATCCGAATGATCGTGCAAACTTATTTCATCTAAAATAAAGTGACAGACAAAGCAGTCCATGACCAGTCTGAAGTCTTCGTAATCATGTTTTATTGTACAGAGTTTTCTTTCCACGGCGATTTCCGCATCGAACTCTTCCCTGATCTCTCTGACTATCGTCTCTTCACCTTTTTCCCCTTCTTCATACTTGCCGCCGGGGAATTCCCAAAGCCCTGCCTGGGCTCCATAGAGTCTTTTGGCAATAAGGATCTTTTCCTCTTTTTTGATGATCGCAGCTGCCACTTTAATGGTCTTCATACTCAAATTATAAGCTCATTTTTTCGGATATAGACATTTTCAAAACATATAATGCCAAACAGGGCAAATTCCAGAATTTGTGGAATTTTTATATATATATGATTCCACAAATTCAAAAGTTCAAAAAAGTTTTTCGCTTTTTTTGCGGTTTTGCTATTACATCGCCAAAAATTTTTTCTTTATCATGGAATTGGAAGGAAAGAGCGACGGCAAAGATAAGGGATTCGGATCCTAGCCTGATCGCAGTCAGCCTGTTCTTTCAATGGCAGCTCATCAGTGACTGTTGCGCAAAGCGGGCAAAAACCGCAGTTGAATTATCATTAATACATCAAGGGCCCCGATGTAATAATGGTCATCATCGATGAGACTGATAGCTTGTAGCCTTGTGGATCGGCAATGATCATTTGGCCAAATGATCCATTCGCTCAGACGGACTGAAGATCACTGCACGTTTCTTTCCTTCCTTTTTTTCAAGCTACAAAAAAAAGGAGGTCCGCCATGTTACTGGTACTTGTTTCCAACCGTTCCGTCTATTACGACGATTTTGATGATCTTCACGACCAGCTTTGCAGCCACGCCGACAAGCTGGAAGGCAAGGATTTCACTCATCTTCTAGACGAGATGCGCAATAATGAATTCTACATTTACAGTTTTGAAGATAAACACTTTTTCAACGCCGACACGATCTTCAGAAAACTCGCTAATGAGATCCAGAGTGAGCGCCGCCATCTGAACAAGCTGCATCAGCAAGCCTGAATATCTCATCATCGATCACCGCAAAGACGATGTCGACATCATAGTCGTTCTCCTCAAGCCATCTGTAACAGCTGCTGATCGCGATATCACAGGCTTCTCTCAAAGGATAGCCATAGATACCCGCCGAGATCAAAGGAAAGGCGATGCTTCTGACGTTATACTCTCGGGCCAGATCCAGGGCCTTAAGATAACAGCTTTGTAATAATTCGGCCTCGTGATACTGACCGCCGTTATAGATCGGACCCACCGCATGGATGATGTAGTCGCATAATTCAAAACCCGGCGTGATGACCGCCTGCCCTGTCGGACAATGTCCGATCTCGTAACAGGCCTCTTGAAGCTCAGCAGCTCCGGCTGCCCTGAAGATGAAACCGCAGACGCCACCACCTTGCATCAGATGCTCATTGGCCGCATTGACCACGCATTCACAACCCGTATCGGTGATCGAAATCTTTTTTACGCAAATCGACATATTATCACCTCGTTAATAACACTTCGACGGCTTTTTTCAGGGTATCTTCATCCCCTACATTGCCCGGGAAAATAATATAAGGTATCCTTGGGAACTTACTGGTATCATCCGCCTGCCACACGGGAATACCCGGCTGAATCTGCCCCAGTACGCGGGCTTTACGGATACCTAAACCTTTGGTTCCGACATCGGCGGAAGTGATGCCGCCTTTAGCCACCACAAAGGCCGGTTCGACCTTGAGGTTTTTAACCAGTTGACACACACCATCCGAGATCGCCACACTGCGTTTCAAAGCAGTCTCTTCATTATCCCCCGGTAAAGAAAGCAAAGTCCTTTCGGTATAGACGACGATGGTCTTGCCCTGACTTATTTTCTCTTCTTCCCACTTAAGCATTTCTTCGATCTCTGCATCAAAAGCTTGTTTTGATTCAAGGATCTTTGAACACTTGAATTCCCTTCCTTCAACTTCTTCAAGTTCCAGCAGTTTATTTAACTGAGCCGTCGTCTTGGCCGTATGGGAACCCACCAGGATGATACCCCCGGAACCTGCTTCTTCCTTTATCATTTGGCTTCTGCATAACAAAGGGATATCGCTGACCCCGCCGATGGCTTTGACCAAAGCGGCCGCTGAACGAAAGACAAAGATCTTCCCCTCTTCCATAGCCTTATATAAAGCGATACAGAAGACCTTGACATCAGTATGATCAATCGCATTGACGATGATCCTTCTTTTATCCTGCGCGCTTCTTAAGACATCCAGTATCTTATCGATATCAAAAGCCCGCAAATCATCAAGACTGATACTTAAGACCTCATCTTCTTTGATCTGACCATTTGTCTTTTCACAAATATAGGCCTTGAGATCGGACGACTTGTAGCCAAAGCTCTTGTCCTTGGCGAATTCAGTTTCCCCGCAAGGCACAAGTTCATTGCCATACTTGACATAATGGACATCATCGATGGTGAAGCGGTTTCCTTCCTTGAAAAAAGGCATCAGGATCTCTCCATCGACTTTGCCGTAGCGTTTTTCCAAGCCTTGTGAGAGGATATCAGTCTCCAAGGGATAATGACCTCTTAAAGTTGAATCGCCCCTGGAGATATAAAGATATTTCTTATTCGTTTCTTTAGCCGCCTTATCGACCGCTTCAATGATCTGTTCATGGCAGCGCTTTGATTCAGCCGGTGTCATGGCTCTGGAATTGGTGAGGATGAAAAAGAGCTTTTCGCATGCAAAAGCTTTCTTCATCGTTTCATATGACCAGTCGGTATAGACGTTGATATCGTGGACGCATTGTACACCGGTGGGATCATCGTCCAGCACCACAAAGACATGATCGTCTTTGGCGATCAATTCCTTTAGGATAGGATCAGGATCGACGGATAATTTTGGATAGCTGTCCAGAATGGAAGCACTCAGATGTCTCAAAGACCCAGCTCCTTCTTGACTCTTTCCACCGCCAGTCTTGGTGAAGTGAGAACCGGTTTTCTGATATCGGTCAGTAATGGCAGTATGGCTGTCATAGAACCCTGGGCCAATACGACGACATCGTTTTCTTCTTCGGCCTTCTTGATCTCATTGATGACCAGTTCATTGTGTTTATCGACATCGCCACTCATTAAGATGTCCAAAGCTCCATCGACCAGATATTCTTTGACTTCGACTTCCTTGCCCAGCTTTTTGGCCGTATTTCTGACCAGATCACTGGAAGGCTGAACAGTCGAAGCGACGGTGGCTACGACGCCGATCTTTGAACCCAGAGAGACGGCTTTTTCCGCCATCGGTTCATCGATCTTCAGGGTCTTGCAGGTAGCCTGTTTACGGGCGAGATCGAAGGCTTCACCTACGGATGAGCACTGATTGAAGATCAGGTCCGGTTCCAAAGTCTTGGCGACTTGCACATAGGAATTCATCCTGGAAATGATGGCCGGCGTGATGTGACCGTTTTTCTTGACTTCTTCCAGAAGCGAATCATCGATGATGTTGACCATCTCGACTTCCGGGACAATCTCTTTAAACAGAGCCTTAAGCTCATTGAGGGAAACAGGACTGGTATGGATAAGCACGACTTTCATGGTTTAATCTTCCTTTCTTTCTTTATTTTATTTACAATATTGATATGGCTAAAACACTGTATCTGATCAGGGATATCCTGATGTATGCGGGTTGTGTGATCGGGATCTCGATGATCGGCTATGTGCGGGTCCACTTTTCCAATCGGCAGAAGAAGACGCCCAATACGCCACTTGACTACAATCAAATGGAACTGCGTTTACGCAAGACCGCGATCGTCATTCTGGCGATCACCATAGTCCTGGCGATGATACCCGCCAATCTCGGATAAAGAAGCTCAGCTTCTTTTTTTATTATTCGTAATCTTCCAGTTCCCTGATCGTATCGTAGACCATCTGTTTGGAAATGGGATAAGGGATATGATCGAGTTCCGGATTGATGATCGTTGCCTCTAAAACATCATCCAACGGATCATCCTTTTCCAGATCAAGATCCTTTAGACAGACCGGCAGGCCGACTTTCTTATTGAAATCGTAGACTCTTCTTAGTTCTTCATACTGTTTGTCGATCAGCAATTGCACTAAAGTCCCATAAGAGACGATCTCACCATGTAAGTGCTGCCTTTCCATCCACTCCCTGACGGTCAAACCATAGTACAAGGCATGAGCCAAAGCGGAGTTGTAGGCCGGATCGACACTTAGTGAAACGGTACCGGTCGCGATGATGATGGACTTGATGACATCCTCAACTTCCTTGCTGACATGGTGAGCATTGAGATCCTCATAGGCCTTTTCACCCTTTTCCAATATCGGTTCGTAGCACAGAATGGAGACCGTCCTGCCAAACTCGCTTTCAAAGTCCAGAACGTCGTTTTTGGCGGAAAAGACGCATTCCACATGTTTGGCCATCGTATCGCCCATGCCGGCCCAGAAATACCTGGCGGGGGCATTGACGATGACTTCGGGGTCGATGAAGCAGTGGACCGGTGCCGACTTTAAACGATAGATCTCTTTGAAGGAGCCATCGTCGTTATGTAAGATCGATATCTTCGTGACGGCTGCACAGGTCGAGGCGATGGATGCGAAGGTAAAGACCGGTTTGTTCAATATATCGCCAACTACCTTGGTGACATCCAGAGCTTTGCCACCGCCGATCCCGATCAGCAGATCGGCTTTTTTAAGCTCTTCATCATCTTTCCACTTGTTGATATTGGTATAGGAAGCTTCCTTGCCATAGACTTGCGAAAAGACGATTTCATAGTCTTTCAGGGCATCCATAATTTTTACACCGGCGGCCGCAAAAGCCTTTTCGCCGTAAAGTAAAGCCACTTTCTTTCCATAAGGAGCGATGACTTCCTTTAGTTTATCTTCATAATCGACGCCCAGCGTATAACGGGGCAAATAATTCTGGATCATATACTTTATCCTTTCAAAAAAAAGATGCCCGAAGGCATCGTTAATTATAATAAGCTATCGACGTATGCCTTCAGTTCAGGATCCTGGCAGCCCTCGTTGAAGCATTCCAGGAAACGCGGAGTCAGCGACTTTCTTACGACGTCCTGGTCCATGGACTTGAGACCTTCGACTAATGGTTTGGCGATGTCGGCCTTGACTTCATTGAGTTTGGCCGCATTGCGGTTCTGGGATTCTTTGCGTCCCGGCTCATTGGGATAGCCCATGCCTTTCGGCGAACTGAAGGCGATATTGAAGATATTTCTCAGGTTGACATCGGCACCCCAGCCAAAGCCTTTGGCATAAGGTAAAGCTAATGCGTTACCGTTGTTGATCTGCAGGAACAGATAGGCATCGCTTGGTTCGATGCAATAGCCGCAGACGACACCCGGCATCATGTTGCAGGCCATCAGAGCACCCTGGCCCGTACCGCAGCCGGTGACGACGAAGTCGACGGCTTTGGAATTCAATAATAAGGCAGCCTGCACACCGATATTCAGATATGTCAGATAGCCCGGTTCACCCAGCTGTAAGGGCGCTTCGGCGGTATTCATACCGGTATTGTAGACGGTATGGCCCATCGGTTCGACGACTTCTTTAAGAACCGATAAGACCAGCTCGTTTTTGGAAGCCTGCGAGAATTCATTGATCATGGCAATTTTCATAGTTTTTCGTATCATTAATTTAGGTCAGAATTAATAGTTTATCCTTTCTGGCCGATTATCATTTATAAGCATACAGCCGGCCAGCTGATATGCTTATAGTGTGCTGTGGATTTGTGTCTATATACATACAGCTTATCTTCTGATATGACTGTTGAGGAGAAATTCCTACCACAGCCTTTTTATTTCACGGCTAATCGGTTAATTAGATCCTGAATGTTTGATTCAGAGACTTCATCACCCGCGAAAATGCCTAAAAGGTAAGTGGACATTCAAACAGCACGCATCATTTTTAGGAGGTGTCGTTATGACCTATTTTATTGGCTTGGATATAGCCAAGTATAAGCACGACTGCTTCATCATGGATGAAAACGGAAACGCCATCAAAGACTCGTTCTCGTTCAGTAATGATTCAGAAGGCTTCAACACGCTCCTTAATGAACTGCAGAAACTTGATCCGAATCAAGAGAAAAGGATCGGACTTGAATCTACAGGACATTACGGTAGTAATCTCAAGATATTCCTGGAAGCTAATGGCTATAGCTTCATGGAATTCAACCCGCTTCTGGTTCATCGTTTCTTCAACTCCAAGTCGCTTAGAAGAACCAAGACAGATAAGGCCGATTCTCGCAAAATCGCCATCTATCTGAAGTCTACGGAATTCAAACCCGATCCCAATTCATCATACCATCTGAAATGTCTTAAGTCTCTATGCAGGCTCAGGTGGTCTTTAGTCGATGAAAGAAGCCTGCAGCTGGTTAGACTGACAAATACTCTGGATAAGATCTTTCCCGAATATAAGGCTTTCTTTGATGGAAAAATTGATTCGGCGACTTCTCTGTATCTTCTGGAAAACTATTCTGTTCCCAGTAAGATATCAAGAATGACTAAGCAGTCATATGAGAAGATGTCTTCAGAATTAAGACACACCATCACCTATGTCAGATTCACCAAACTGAAAGATCTGGCAAAGAAAACAGTAGGCAACGAGGATGAGATCCTGGAGTTTGAACTCGGGTTGTCTCTTGAGCTTTTCAAAGAACTGGATAAGAGAATAGAGACTGTTGAATCAAAGATCCTGGAAGAATTCTCTTTGATGAAGTGCCACATCCGGACCATTAAGGGCATATCCGATCTGACAGCCGCTTGTATCCTTTCGGAGATAGGAAACATCGGCAGATTCGATACACCCAATCAGTTACAGGCCTATGCCGGGATGGAGCCTTCCACGAATCAGTCCGGGACGCACGAGGGCGGCGGACGCATGGTCAAGCACGGATCGTCACATCTAAGAAGATACCTTATGATGGCAGCCAACAATGTGCTCAAGTATAATCCTGTGCTTTATGACTATTACCTTAAGAAGAGATCCGAAGGCAAACCGCATAATGTCGCTATATCACATGTTGCCAGACGGCTGATCAGGATCATCTTCTATCTGGAGAAGAAAGACAGCGACTTTTCTATTGAGAAAATGAGATAGCCGCTCATTAAATCAATCAACACTTTTTATAGAATCATGAAATACTGATTCTTTTGGTGGTGGAGCAGCAGAAATATTCAATTCATTCTTGACTAGTGATAGTTAATTTCTCCTTGTAATATATGTTTAAACTTCTAAAAGTGAATCGACAAATTAAAGAAGTGGGCGGAGCAAGCTCCGCCCACCGGTTCATTTTACTCTTTGCTGCCGTTGTCTGCAGCTTCGAAAGTATAACGATTGTTGGAACCGATCAGACGGATGTAATCCCTGACAAACTCCTTGACCGCTTTTTCCGCGACCATGCAGATACCGAGATAGTCCGTGTTCGGCTCTTCTTCCCACTTGGCCTTCATAGCTTTTTCGGCTGCGTGGAAAGCATCTGTACAGACGTTGATCTTGTTGATACCGCCTGCGACAGCTTTACGGATATTTTCTTCACCGGAACCTGAACCGCCGTGCAGGACAAGCGGCATCTTCAAAGCGGCCTTAAGTTCTGCAAGTCTTTCGAAATCAAGTTTCGGAACGAAGCCTTCCGGATATTTGCCGTGGGCCGTACCGATCGCCACTGCCAGCGCATCGACGCCGGTAGCCTTGACGAATTCTACCGCCTGTTCAACATTGGTATACATGTCTGCCGTACGGCCGTCTCCATCAGCTGCCTGACCGACGTGGCCAAGCTCCGCTTCAACGCTGATGCCGTTGGCATGAGCCATGTCGACGACCATTCTTGATCTTCTGACATTTTCTTCGTAAGGAAGAGATGAAGCATCGATCATGACGTTTGAGAAACCCCATTTGATCGCGTCGACTTCCGCTTCGAAGGAAGGACCGTGGTCCAGATTCAGACATACCGGAACATTTGCTCTTTCTGCCATCGCCTTGATCATCGGAACCATCTCGGTAGGATGGGCCATCTTAGCCATCTGTCCTACACCAAACTGCACGATGATCGGAGAACATTCTTCTTCCGCCGCTTCGATCGCCGCTCTGGCCATCTCCATGTTGATGCAGTTGATCGCCATGACTGCGTAGTTATCGCGATTGGCCGCATCAAGGATGTATTTCATGTTTACGTACATAGTTCAATTCTTTCTATATGAAACCTATTGTTTCTAATTCAAGCGCAAAATTTAAAGATTAGATATCGATATCGAGATCGACAATTTCTTCTTCCTGAACGTCTTCCTCGGAAGGAGTCTTCTTGATTATGGCATACAAGACACCGGTAATGATGGAACCGATAGCCAGATACAGGAACCAGAGACCGACATTGTTGGAAGTCGGGGCTACGAAGATACCGCCATGGGCAGCTTCAGTAGAAACCTTGGAAGCCATTGCCAGACCACCGGCAACAGCGGAACCGATCATGGAAGCAGGAACGACTCTCGTCGGATCTTCAGCAACAAACGGCAGGACACCTTCAGTGATGAAGCAAAGGCCCATCGGGATGCAGGTGTAAGCAGCGTCTTTCTGCTGACGAGTGAATTTCTTCGGAGCGATCAGAGCAGCCAGACCGACACCTAAAGCCGGAGTCATACCGCCAAGGATCTTGGCAGTTTCAGCGGCAGCACCGATACCACCGTTAGCCTCGTTGTCAGCATACAGAGCGTTGGCAGCCATGGAAGCAGTCTTGTTGACAGGACCACCCATATCGAAGCCCATGCACGCACCGATGACAGCACCGGCAACGAACAGTGAGGAACCGGACAGGCTTTCGATCCACTTCTGGAACGCGAGCATCAGAGCTGATAACGGTTTCATAAGAACACCGAAGAAGACAAATGTAGCGACACAGGTTGCTAAGACCGGAATGATAAGAACCGGCATTAAGCCCTGTAACGGTTTAGGCATCTTCCAGGTCTTCATCCATTTTACGAAGTAACCTACTAAGAAGCCCATCAGCATAGCGCCAACGAAACCGGTCTTGGTCGGACCACCGGCATAGTAACCGATAGCGAAACCCGGAACGATACCCGGACGGTCAGCGATAGAGAATGCGATACCGGCACACAGGAAGGCATAAGCCCAGTTGAAGCCGTTGCCGTTCATTTCGCCCAGCATGTGGATGTAGTCGGAGATCTTGGTGATCGAATAGCCTGAATATGCCAAGCCACCGATCGTTGGATCTGAAAGAGGAACACCGGACCAGGAGTAAGCCTTCTGGATAGCACCGGTAATACCAGCCATGACGACCATCGGGATCAGGAATGAGATACCCGTCATGATGTGTTTTCTAACATCAGTAAATTTCATTATAATTTTTCCCTCTCTTGTTTAAAAAACAGATAATTATTTGGCAGCCAGTTTCTTTTCGATCGTGGTGATCAAAGATTTGGGCTGCTTCATTGCGGTCGTGATAGGAATATCAACGATCTTTTTGCCTGCAAAGCGGTTTGCCGAACGGATCGCGATATCGTGAGCGTAGATGACGACATCCGCATTGGCGATATCTTCGGCTGTGAGCTCGTTTTCAATACCCGCCGAACCCTGTGTTTCGACTTTGATGTTGTGACCAAGCTCTTCAGCGGCTGTCACCAGCTTTTCAGCGACGATGTAAGTGTGGGCAATGCCCGCGGTGCAAGCTGTTACTGCAACAATGTTCATATAGAAACTCCTTTCATTATCTTGAATTAGCTTACCTAAATTCTATATTCTTTTAAATCTCGGTTCAATAAGGTTTGAGTATTTTTTAAGTAAATTGATAAAATTGCTCAATTTTTTGAGTAATTTCTGATCAACTTAGAAGTCGATATCCAGATCGACGATCTCTTCCTCGTTCAGCAGCTGATCGACCTCGCCCAGCTGATCATCTTCGCACAGGATCAGATCCAGGATCTCTTCCTTGCTGGAAGCCTGTGACAGCTTAGTGACTCTGACATCATTACCAAGTTTACCCGCCAGTTCACTTAACAGCATCATGTGGTTCCTGGCGAATTCCGCATCGGCACTGACACAGAACAAGAAGATCAGATGGCTGTCCTGGAAACCGTCGTCGGACATGCTGGACTCCCAGCGGATCGGATTGACAGTCTTGCCGATCATGATACCGTTTTTCTGGACGCTGAAGCTCTTGCCATGGGGGATCGAAATACCCGAACCCATGCCGGTCGGACCTTCGGCTTCCCTCTCGTAGATGTCTTTCACAAAGACATCGACATCATTGATATAACCGTTCTTGAGTAAGACATTTGCCATATAGTGCAATACTTCATCCTTGGTATTGCCCTGCACCTCAAGATCGATAATATCCGCGTTCAAGATCTCATTCAAAGGCATATATTATTGTTCCTCCTTTTTTATATCCCTATCTTAATCTATATAATCCCATTATTCCATCTTCAGTAAATGATCTCGATCTGCCGACTCTCAAAGAAATTCATGTATTTCTCACTCGGACGCTGATCGGTGATGATGGCCTTGATGCCCGAAAAATCGGCGAAATGATTGTATGCGACCAGATCGAATTTGGAATGATCAGCCACGATATAACTGGCATTGCTTTGACTTATGACATGGCGTTTCATAGCCCCTTCATAGAGATTGGTATTGGTCAAAGACTTGCTGGTGGAAATACCCACCGTGGAAATGAAGGCCTTGTTGTAGTTATAGGGATAGAAGCTTGAATCGACGATGAAAGTTCCATATTCCTGCTGGATGACTCCACCCACACAGATACCTGTCAGATTGGGCATATATCTTAATTCGTTCATGACATCAAGACAATGCGAGATGACGGTCACGTTCTTGAGGTCCTTCATGTAATGTAACATCCGGTAGACCGTTGAACCCGAATCGATGAAGATGACATCGCCATCTTCGACCAAAGAAGCCGCCAGCTTGCCGACATACTCCTTTTCTTCCGTAAACGACTCGTTTCGTTTGGAAACCGGACCCACCGAAGAGATCGAATCCTGTTTCTTGTCATATACGACACCGCCATAGACCTTGGAGATCTGTCCCTGTTTCTCAAAGATATCCAGGTCTCTTCTTAATGTCTGAATGGAGATATTGAATTTATCGAGCAGTTCTTCATTTCGCACTGAACCCTTGCGCTCGATATATTCCAGCATCTCTTTCTGCCTATCATATTTCATATACTTATACCACCTACCTAAATTATATAAGAATTGCTCATGAAGTGACCATTTTTTTGGAAAATTACGCTTAAACTGCTCCAAAAAGTTCCAAAATACCCTCTCAGGAAGTACAATATATACGAAACACAAGGAGAAAAACCATGGCAAACACCTTTCTTACTCCCAAAATGATCATTTCCGGCCAAAATGCTTTGTCCGACAGCGCCAATGAACTGTCCAAAATGGGCAAAAAGGCCTTTATCGTCACCGATACGACGATGTTAAAGCTAGGCAACCTCGCCAAACTCACAAATATCCTCGATCAAAACAAAACCGCATATACCATCTTTGCGGAAGTAAACTTTGAACCCGATGACGTCATCGTCATCAAAGGTGCAAACCTCTATAAAGAAAATAACTGCGACCACCTGATCGCCTTAGGCGGCGGATCCCCCATCGATACGGCCAAAGCCATCAGTGTCTTACTTTCATCGGATGATCCCTTGTCTTCCTATATGGGCAAGATCATCGACATCAATAGACCGGCCTTAGCCGCTATTCCGACCACCGCCGGAACCGGTTCGGAAGCCACCAAGTTCACGATCATCAACGATACGGCTTCCAAGGTCAAGATGTTACTGACCGGACCCTGTCTGATCCCCGATCTGGCCATCATCGACCCCATCTTTACCAGTACCGCACCTAAATCGGTCACTTCCCATACCGGCATCGATGCCTTATGTCATGCGGTGGAATCCTACACTTCCCGCAAGTCCCAGCCTTTATCCGACAGCTTTGCCCTAAGTGCGATAAGCAGGATCTTTAACAATCTAAAGAAATGCTATGAAAACGGAAATGATATTGAAGCCCGCATTCAGATGTCTTTAGCCGCTTTAGAAGCCGGGATCTCCTTCAACAACTCTTCCGTCACCATCGTCCATGGCATGTCCAGACCCATGGGTGCTTTATTCCATGTGCCTCATGGCCTTTCCAATGCGATGCTGTTGGAGGAATGCATGAACTATGCGGTAGAAGGAGCCTATGATCGCTTTGCGCAGATCGCCAGACACCTCAATCTCACTGCTTCCAGTGATGACAAGCAAGCAGCCCATATCTTCCTTGATAAATTAAGTGAATTGCTGAATGATCTCCATGTTCCGACCATGTCGGAATACGGCATCGATAAAGAAGAATACTTCAACAATATCGATAAGATGGCCCATGATGCCTATGCCTCCGGCTCACCTTCCAATACTATCAGGGAAGTATCCGTAGAGGATATGGTCGAACTGTATAAAAAGATCTACCGTTAATTCTGTTAAGATAGTGATGAGGTGAACCCTATGGAACAATCCAGCAATCTCAATCTGTTTCTATATGTGATAGTCGGCTTTACGGCTCTGTTATTCCTTTTCAGAGCGGCTTTGAGCTATCCCCGCTACAAGAAGTCGATCTATCCCCATCTCTATGACAACTACCTGATCGACTACTACTACAAACTCAACGTCTTTCAGGATGCTTCCAAATCGGCCAAACTCAAGAAACTGATCGGCTATCATCGCATCGTCTATGCCTCGATCGCCGATAAACAAGGCAAACTGGCTGCCCAGATCGTGACCATCATCCATGCCAAGGGCATTCTTTCCATCGCCCATCTGAATACTTCCGGTTCCATCAGCGGCAACGATTCCGGAAACTGGACCATCCGAAGAAGCGAGGAAGGCCAGGAAAAGAAATACAAGATCGAAAACCCGGTCATCTACCTCAGGGAATACATCTCCCATTTGTCCCAGGTCTTGGAAGATAGAAGAGTTCAAAGCGCCATCGCCTTAAATGATGAATGCGATACTTCCAACATCCACTCCAATTTCAAGATCGTAAAGTACTCGCAGCTTGATGAACTCATCAAACAAGCCGATTGCAGCTACGGTCTCAACGATACGGAGATCGATGAGATCTTCACTAAACTGGGCGGCAAGATCGACCGCAAGTAAACAAGGACTATCACAGTCCTTTTCTCATGCCTGGGAAACTTTGGTCTTTGTTTCAGGTCTTTGATATGGAAACCAGGGCAGTTCAAAACCATCCGACTCCGCCTGTTCATGCAGGCGATAGTCATCCTTAAGTTCCTCATCGCTCCAGCCCAAACGCTTCATCTCCCGGATATATTCCTTAAACGACATCCTGACCTCCTTTGAGATGATATTCCTGCATGGCCTTAAGGAAACCCTTATCCAAAGGATAGGCTGAACTTTGACCTAAAATATGCCTTGAACCGCAAAACGGACAACGACCCAGGCCATCTTCATCAAATCTCACATCGTTAGCCAGAAAGACGACAAGACAGCCATAACATCCGCATAGCAGCGACCGGCATAGCTCTTCTTTCCGGTTATCCGCAAACCTGTTCGCATTTACTAACATGCTTAACGTATACAAATTCTTCTTCATAAGTTCATGATAGGACTTTATGAAAGAAAGCCTGTCCATTATTTCGGACAGCATCATTCAAAAAAGGAGCTAACCATGATCAACTCATCCATCGTCTTTCTGCCTGTAAACGACATAAACAGGACCTACCGTTTCTATCACGAGATCCTGGGTCTTCCCGTCTTTCAGAAACAGGGTGAAAACCTCTACATATTCGATACGGGCTATGGCTATTGGGGCTTTTGTCAATATGATGACGACAGAGCTCCTTTATCGGGAAACAAAGGCGTCTGTCTTTCCCTGAACCTCAATGACAATGAAGAAGTACTAAGCAGATACGAAGAACTAAAAGACAAAGTGGAAATATATAAAAAACCGTCCAGACATCCCGTCTTTCCGGTCTATTCCTTCTTCATCTATGATCCCGACCATTATCTGGTCGAATTCCAGAAGATCAGTTCTTGATCTTCTTCTTTTTATCGATCACCCCGATCTCTTCGTGATTGATGATCCTTTTGATATTGACCCGGTGTTTGTAACCTATAAGCAAAGCGATCGCCGCAAAAATAAGCACGATCCTTATATCCGCCTTCATATACAGATAATAGAACGGCGGGATCAGAATGACCGTAAGCGTCGCCAGAACGATATAGTTGGTCGTAAAGCTAATGATAACCGTTAAAATACAGACAACGATCGCCAGTTTCCAGTTTACCGCCACCAGCAGACCGATAAAACTCGCAAAACCCTTTCCGCCCTTAAAACCCATATAAAACGGAAAGATATGGTCCACGATGACCATCGCTCCCGCAAGATAAGGGATCACTTCATTATCAGGGAAAAGATAGGCGCACAGTTTCATGGCCATGATCGCCTTGAACATGTCACACAGACCCGTAAATACCCCGGCTGCCCAGCCGAAATTCACTTTGATGTTGCTGGCACCGGCATTCATGCTTCCCCTTTCACGGATATCGAAACCATGAGCTTTAGCGTAAAAATAAGCTGTATTGAAACTTCCGATAAGATAAGAGATCAATGATGTAATAATGTAACTCATAAAGATATTATTGTATTTCTTTTCTTTTTTTGTAAATAAAGTATCGTTTTTCAAAACAAATCATGATAGCGATAATTGGCTTTATGTGGTCTAAAAAGTATAGATAAAGCCAATTATCAGCCATTTTTCCCGAGATAATTGGCTTTATGTGGTATTATTTATATAGATAAAGCCAATTATCGGAGGTGTATTAACATGGTCGGAAGAGAATTTGAGAAAAAAGAACTGGAATATTATTTATCTACAAACAAAGCAGAATTCCTGGTCGTTTATGGGCGAAGAAGAGTAGGAAAGACTTATCTGGTCAAAGAGTTTTTTCATGATTCTTTTTCTTTCTACACGACAGGTGTAGCAAATACGAATAAATCCGGTCAGCTTGCCGTCTTTAACAGAAGTCTCATCGAGTATGGTTCTTCGAAAAAGAAAGTCCCAAGTGACTGGTTCGAAGCCTTCGAAAGGCTCAAAGAACTGCTTATCAACAGCGAAACTCTTTCTGAAACGGGAAGAAAAGTTGTCTTCCTGGATGAAGTTCCCTGGATGGATTCTCCGAGATCCGATTTTAAGACAGCCCTCGACTTTTTCTGGAATACCTGGGCTTCCCGTCAAAACGATCTGCTGCTGATAGTATGCGGATCAGCCACCTCATGGATTATCGATAACATTATCAAAGACAGCGGTGGTTTCTATAACCGCATCACCGGCAGACTCCACATCAAACCATTTACTCTTTCCGAATGTGAAAAACTGCTTCAAAGCAACGGTGTCGATTTTACCAGAAACCAGATCGTCAGAGCCTATATGGTATTTGGAGGGATCCCTTACTATCTTAACTACCTGCGTCCCCGATCAAGTCTTACCCAAAATCTCGATAATCTCTTCTTTTCAGAGAATGCACCTTTAAGAAACGAATTCAAAGAACTGTTTTCTTCATTATTCAGAAAGTCCGACGATTATGTCCGTATCATCAGGAAACTCTCGGAAAAGAAGATCGGCATGACCAGAAAAGAATTGCTGGAAGAACTGAAAATGACAAACTCCGGCAACTTCAGCAAATACCTTGATGAACTTGAACAATGCGGTTTTCTACGCAAGTACTTCAACAATAGAAACAAAAAAAGAGAGGCGATCTATCAGTTGATCGACCCTCTTACGATCTTCTGTCTGACTTTCATAGAAAACAAAACCTGCGACTCCTGGCAGAAATACGCCAATACTCAGGCCTATGATGTCTGGTGCGGATTCGCTTTTGAAAGAGTCTGCCTATTGCATACCAGGCAGATCAAAGAAGCCTTAAAGATCGCCGGAATCATTTCCCATGAATACGCGTGGCGAAGCAAAGATCCCACAAACAAGGCTCAGATCGATATGGTGATCGACAGAGATGACGATGTTATAAATCTGTGTGAAATAAAGTTTTCAAAAGACGAATACGTTATCAGCGGTGCATATGCGAAAAAACTGCTGAACAGAAAAGAACTGTTTATTCAGGAGACCGGCACAAGAAAAGCCGTCTATCTGACTATGATCACCTCTTTTGGTCTAAAGAGGAACGAACATTCCGAGATCATTGCCAACAGCCTTGATGAAGAAGCACTGTTTTTGTGATTCGTGTTTTAATCGCTGATCGTTTTCATAAAAAGGCATTGAGTTCATCCCAGCCGCTGATATCATAGAAATCATTCAGTTCCCATTCGATGACATCCCTGATACCCTCAAGTTTGAGATAATCAGCAATATCATTTCTCTTATAGACGAAGCGGACATCGTAGTCTGAATCAGCAGAAGCAAAGCCCCAGGTTCTTGAACCAGACTCCACCGCAAAAAGAACAGTGACATTTTCTTCCTGTTCTATTTCCTCCAGTTTCTTTTTGATCTCCCTGATTATCTCTTCTTCTTTCATAAACCTGTTCCTGAAACTATCTTTTGACTCCCGTGATCAGATACATCTTCTCATCGGAAATCGTCTTCGTTACTTCAAGATGACCTTCGAACAGCTTTCTCATCTCATTCAGATCGGGTAAGAGCTTTGAAACATGCTGAACATTGTCATGATGCATATTGAGCCTTTCCCTGCTCATGCCATGGGCAATCGTAAGACTGCCGCCTTTATTGAGACTATTGACCAGATTAGTGATCAGACCCTGCGGATCAAAGAAATGCGGAAAAGCATTGTAAATGATGATGCAATCAAACATTTTTCATAGGCACAAGTCATCGCATTATCGCAGATGATCCTAACGTTTTCATTTTTAAACTTGCCGGCTGCGATCTCAGCCATCTTCGGTGAAATATCGATACCCGTTACACTTTCAAAATCACGCTTTAAATAGTAAGGTATCAGTACCCCTGTTCCACAGGCTACATCCAGCACTTTCTTTCCCTTTTCAACTCCTGCACTGTCAAGGATGATCCTGACGATCTCATCGTCGATCACCATACGTTCATCCCAAACCTCAGCCCAGGAATCAAAGAATTCAATGATCTCTATTTCCGACATCTTTTTCATACCTGCTTACAATTAATATTATAAGAAAATTGGTCGTCTTGCCCGGTTATGCTCCGGGATCTGGCGCTTATAAGGCGTCTGCTCTGCTATTAAGCTACAAGACAACAGAAATAAGCCTCCGTTTATTCATAAGATGACTTATTTTGCATAACATCTGTTTTATTTCTCTTCAAAAACCAGTTACGCATTTTATAAATGGATCGTTTTTTATGAGCTAATTCGAAACGTCAATAATCATCTTGTATTATAATTAAATTACAAGAAAGGGGAAGATCATAATGGATAAGTGCTCTGCTATAGATTGCGCTAATTATTTAATATTCTTAATGGGCGACAATTGTGATGATCTGTCAAATATGAAGCTTAATAAGCTCTTATATTATGCACAAGGGTATAGTTTAAGAGACAATGATAAGCCGCTTTTTTATGATCCTGTTGAGGCTTGGAAACACGGGCCTGTTATCAGTTCTGTCTATTATGAGTATGCCGATAGCGGAAATCATATATATAATTATGATTCATCAAAATTAGACAATATAAATGAAGAAGATAAGAAATTATTATATAAGATTGCATTAAACTTCGGAAAGTATACTGCTTCATATTTAAGAAATATGACTCATAGGCCAAATACTCCGTGGTATCAGATCTTTGATGAAAATGTAATGCATAAAGAAATTCCTTCTTCGTTGATCAAAACATATTTCGATAAATTATCTGATTTGCCTTCGTGCGATGTTGAATACTCAGATGAAGAATTCATAGGATATAGAGATGACGAAGGCTATCTGGTCCTTCCTGCCGATTGGGATGATAAATAAATACGAAATCTGGTATGCCAATGTAAGGTTTGAAGATTCTTATGAAATTAAAGAAAGGCCTGTATTGATAATCAATGATTTAGCTTACTTTGTCACTGCATACAAAATGACTGGGACATACAGAGAAGGAGATAAAGAAGTTCCGGTAAAGTATTGGCAAGAAGCAGGGCTCTCAAAACCAACGTATATAAGAATATCTAAGCCGTTAAGATTAGAAAAAACTGATCTAACGAGGAAGATTGGCGTTCTTGATGAACGAGACCGTTTAAGATTAGAATTACGTATAAGCAGATACTAAAACAGCCAGCGAAAAAACTGACTGTTTTTTATAGACGCTATGTTCATGAAATGGGTTGATTGCAATCATTTTCATTGATGTCATACCTTGTTGAACTTTATATTCTGAGCGATTAGCCGGATATGAATCTAGTGTTGTCGATATAGCAAATTGAAATAGATATCCATATTTCAAG
>JAFRIG010000070.1 GCA_017432895.1 Erysipelotrichaceae bacterium
GAATCCGGGTATTTTCTGTCATATTCAGACAATACGGATCAGATATGACTGTTTTATTGTATATAAAAGATCTGCAGTCATAAGAAAAAGGCTGCAACGCCTTAAGAGTGACCAGAATCTACTCTTTCGTTACAGCCCCTTGTTTAGATAAAGTTATTCAGCCAGTTGTACAGATCGACATAGACGACTTCCTTGTCGGTCTCATTGAGGATCTCGTGCCGGTCATTGGGATAGAGCTTCAGTTCGATATTTTCCACCCCGACCCGTTTAAGCGATTCGACCGCCGCCTTGACCTCAACGCCGAAAGTTCCCACCGGATCATCCTCTCCCGAGACAAATAAGAGCGGCAGATCTTTAGGTATCTGATTCAGCAGTTTTTTGTCATGGAGCTTGGAGATGCCCAGGAACATATTGTAGTAACCGTTGAGAGTAAACATGAAGCTGCAGCGCGGTTCATTGACATACCAGTCGACGAGGGCTTGATCCTTACTAAGCCAGTCGGCTCTGGTCCTCACCGGTTCAAAACGCTTGTTGTAGGAACCGAAAGCCATATCATTGACGAAGCTGCTGCGATAGCGCCAGCCCTTAAGCAAAGCGATCACCTTGCATACAAACATGCCCGCCTTGACCTTATAAGCCGGTTCGTGACCGGTCCCCATGATGATGGCGGCTCTTAATTCGTTTCCATACCTGCTCAGATATTGCCTGGCATAGAAGGAGCCCATCGAATGGCCTAAGAGGAAATAAGGTTTGTCGGGATAGGCTTGCTTGGTAATCCTGGTCAGTTCATGCATATCTTCCAGGATGACCTCATTGCCATCATCACCGAAGTAGCCCCAGTCATTCAACGAATTGACCGATCCGCCATGACCGATATGGTCATTGCCGGTGACCAGGATGCCCTTTGAACAGAGATATTGCGCAAAATTCTCGTAACGGTCGATGAATTCGACCATGCCGTGAGCTATCTGCAGGATACCCTTGACTTCCCCTTCGGGAATATAGCGCATCGCCCGAATATCGACGGCATTATTCTTTGATCTGAATCTGAGTTCCTCTTTTTTCATCTTTCGACCTCCACCAGGGCAAACAGGATCATGGCGGCTTTTAAAGCCTCGTCCTTGTTTTCTATATAAAGCTTATGATCTGTGACTTTCATAAAATCCTTAATCATTCCCTTTTGCACATCTCCTTCATAAAGCAGATCTTCGGGATAGATATGATAGCCGTTTTCACTCTTCAATAACGAGCCGATCTTTTGATCACCGGGATCGAAAAACTCGACGACATCCTCCGTTAATGCGATGTTTTTTTGCACGTAAGCCACTTCATCGTCATTGGCATCGAAGATCCTGGTGCGGTATTTGAAGGCAAAATCATAGATGCCCCAATAGCTCAGACATCCGTTTTCATCCAAAAGCTCGCAACGTTTTCTGTCTAACAGATCATTATTATCGTAATGCAGTTCCATAATCTCATTTTAGCATTCGAATGCTAAAATGAAGCTATGAAATACATCCGTTTAGGCAACAGTGATCTCAATGTTTCAAGGCTCTGCCTTGGCTGCATGTCCTTTGGTGAAGCATCGCAAGGACAGTATCAGTGGACCCTCGACTATGAAGCGGCCGCCAATATCATCCACAAAGCCTATGAAGCCGGGATCAACTTTTTCGACACATCAAATAATTATTCAGAAGGTACTTCGGAACTGTTTTTAGGCAAGGCACTCAAAGGTCTGGACCGCGACAGTTTCGTTATCGCCACCAAATGTTACTTCAATGAAGGAAAGCTCTCCCCGGAGGCCATTCACAGGGAAGTCGAAGGATCTTTAAAGCGTCTGGACACTGATCACATCGATATCCTGGTCCTGCACCGTTTCGATTATGATACCCCGGTGGAAGCTACCCTTGATGCTCTCAATGAAGAAGTTCAAAAAGGCCATATCCGCTATTACGGTGCCAGTTCGATGTACGGCTATCAGTTCGCTGAGTATTGCTACAAGGCAAAAGAAAAAGGCTATCAGCCTTTCGTAACGCTGCAGAATCATTACAATCCCATCTATCGGGAAGATGAACGGGATCTGATCCCGATCGCCAAACAGTTTAATGTTTCGCGCACCAGTTTCGCCCCCTATGCTTCCGGCCGGCTGGCCAGAAAAGACTGGGACAGCGATTCCCTGCGTTTCAAACTCGATAAAGAAGAAGGCACCCGCTATGATAAGGGCGAAGAATATGATAGAAAAATAGCCGCCAGAGTCTATGATCTGGCGGAAAAATATCAGGTCTCGATGTCCAACATCTGCCTGGCCTGGCATTTCGCCAAAGGAGTAGCTGCCCCGATCATCGGCATCACCAAAGAAAAATACCTCGACGATGCCCTTTACTGTTTTGATGTGGAACTAAGTAAAGAGGATATTGCTTACCTTGACGAATTATATGTTCCCCATCCTATCGTCTGCAACCGTTAACTACGCAAACAGGGAATATCGAAACAGATAGGGATAGAGTCCAAAGGTCGCAAAGACCGAAACGCCATAGCGTAAAGCTCTAAAAAGGAAAGATGCCAGCTGATCGGCTTCCAGGAACTCCGTCGAAAACGGCAGCTTCATCAGCTGTGATAGACCTAAAAATACCACCGCCCCGCCCAAGGTCCGTAGGATGATCTTCAGGGGCTTTTTTGTATTTTCAAAAGCTACGAAACGTTCTTCAGTAATCGCCCAATAATCCGTACCTGTGAATAATAAAACGCATAGTCCATAATAGAAGTTTTAAAGTTTCTGTCATGCAGCTATGCGTTTTCTTCTTCTGTCTTTTGTTTTCTTAATTGCGAGGGAAGCTCATCTGACCA
>JAFRIG010000071.1 GCA_017432895.1 Erysipelotrichaceae bacterium
ATCAACAACATGATCAAGACAGAGAGAAGACTTGGATACGGCTATCCCGATGATGAATACTTCTTCTTAAGAATCATAGACAGAAGCCATAAGAATGATAACTACAGCTGATTACCATACACAAAAGATTTACGAGGACCAAAAATCTCTCAACAAAAAAAGGCCATGTTCTGTGACATGGTCTTGTTTTGTGTTTGCTTAACTAAGCTGGGTTTAATGAACCCGTAATTTTACACTTTGTGTTTTGATTTAATATTGGCGGTGAAGGAATAGATGTCTGTATTAAACAGACAATAGCCGTACATCGGTCTTTCCTCCGTAGGAATATCCGATGTTCTGATCAGTCGGATACCGCTCATCGTCCGCTGATCAACCGGCCGATGAGGGATCAATGAATTTCTTTCAGGATCTCCTTCATCTTATAATTCCTCCTAATTCTTCTTATCCGGACCCTCCGGATCTTTTTTCTTTACCTTCTCTTTACACCTTCATAGTAGCAGTTTTTATGGAAAAGAAAAGACTGTTATTTTTGGAAAAAATGAGAGATAATAAATATGTTGGGGCGATCTTGTAAAGATCGTTTTTTTTATTCCGTTCGTAAAGCGATGACCGGATCCTGTTTGGCAGCCTTCTTGGAAGGGATAAAGCCGGCGATGATCGTTAAAATGATCGATATCAGGACTAAGGCGATCGCCGCTTCTTTGTTTAAGACGGCATTGACATCGTAGTTGCCGGTAACATTATGGATGATCCGGTTGATGATGGGGATCAAAGCCAAAGTCGTACCCACACCCAGCAGTCCCGACAGCAGACCGATGATGAAGGTCTCGGCGGAGAAGATCGAAGAGACGTTGCGTTTGGAAGCACCCATGGCTCTTAAGATACCGATCTCTTTGGTGCGTTCCAGGACCGAGATCAGGGTGATAACGGCGATCATGATCGAAGAGACGATTAAGGAGATCGAGACGAAGGCGACCAAAACATAAGTTACCACATCGACAATGGTCTTGACCGAAGACATCAGGATGCCGGTGATATCGGTATATCTGATCTGATGGTCCTCATCGACGTTTTCGTTGTAGCTGTCCAGGAACTTTAAGAAGTTCTCTTTGCCATCGAAGTCGGTGAAATAGAAGCTGATGGATGTCGGATCGTCCGTGTCCTGATAGCCTAAGGAGATCAGGTTCTTGGTCGAAGTCTTTTCATCGGTTCCCGACATCATCGTTTCCATCAGACGGGAGAGTTCATCCTGGTCCATGTTGAAGTTGAAGGCCTTGGCAAAGGCATCGGTATCGACGGTCATGATCTCCCCGGAGAACAGATCGGAAAGGGAAGTCAGGGATTCAGCTAAAGGAGCCATCATCTGAGCGGTAGCTGTGCCGATCTGACCGGCTATCATCATGACGGTAAAGTTGTTTATCATCTCACTGATGACCGCTGCCGTATTGGACAAAGCTGTCTGGTCAGCCAAGGCGGAAGTCAACAGGATAGAGCTTCTTAATTGTGTTGTTCCGTCATAGATCGTGTCGCCACCTTCTTCTTTTTCATAGCCGACAGTTTTATTTTCATCGGCGATCTCATTAATAGAAGTATAGTAGTTTTCAAACATCGATTTGACGCCCTGGGCCAAAGAATCGTATTGAGCGGAGCTGATCATATCCATGATGGCCGATACGTCTACGTCACCCATTTGTGAGATGTATTCCTGTGAGGAGGCGATGAGGTTCTTGGCGAACTGTTTGTAGGCTGAGCCATTGATGTTTTCTTTGGCTGATCGTAATGCTTCATCATCTAGAAGAAGTCTTGTAGTCGTTATCGTTTCTTCATCGATCGTTTCGCTTGTTTCGATCAGATTGGCCTCGTCGTATTTATTCACTTCCGACTGCAACATGGAGTTGTTTACCAGAGTGAAGATACCGGTCAGTAAAGTCTTGTCCGGCGTATTGGCGATCATATCAGCCGCCGTTTGAGCGGAATTCATGATGATCTGCTGCATCTGTTTTTCATCGACCGTTTCGAACTTGAAAGAGTCTTCATCGATGTTGATCTTAAAGGCGTCCTTCAACATGTCCTCATCGATGCTGACCATGTCGTTGAAATCGAGCTCTTCCTTGTTTTCTTCGTTGACTTCATCGAAGCGTTTGCCCGAAAAGACATCGACATCTCTGTTGGCCAATTGTTTGGCGACGATCGCGGTCTTTGAAGCCTCATCGATGACGTGTTGAACGAGAGCTTTGGTGTAGGCTACACCGGGTGAGAGAACCATGGTGGAATTATTGTCCTTGGCACAAACGATGCCGACGATCTTGAGTTTAAGGGAACGGCTGTAGAGATCGCGCATGTAGGCATCATCCGAAGACATGTCTTCATAGATGCCGTATTTGACATTGTATTTATAGATGTCACTGGCATCAATCAGACGCAGATCGATGGCCATCAGTTCAGTGTAGGTGTATTCTTTCGTTTGATTCTTGACGCCAGCTTCTTCCCCAGCCATGACATTGTTTATGATGGTACGCAGTTCATTGGTATCCCTGAGACCCAAAGAATAGACTAAGAGGTCGGAGATGGAATTGGGTTCGGAGAGGACCAGGATCATCTCGTCGTAATTTTGAGGCCATCTGCCGGCTAAGACTTCATACTGATCCATGTAGGAATCCAGATCGTCGTTCATTTCCGAGAAGATCGAAGATCCGCCCATTGAGAAGGACGACATGAAGGAAGTGGCTTGCGAGGAATACATCGTCGACATGAGCGAACTGGGGTTGATCTTGGCGATGTTATTGGCGGCGTCGATCGTGTAGATCAAAGGATTTACTGAATAGGAATAATTGATATAGGAGACGTCGTTTTTATAGTCGTCGTAGTGTTCTTCAAGGTATTTCTTGAAAGATTTGAGATCATTGGAGCCGATCGAGGAGAACATCGTGGTCAGATAAGCTCTTTCTCTGACGCGATCGCCTTCACTCTGATTTTCCTGACGGTCGGAGACCATGGTCAAAATCGCGGATGTCGCATCGGCGGTCTCGGAAGTGATGGTCAAAGGATAGGAAGACAGGGTATCTTCCTGGATCTTATCGATGTAGTTTTGAAAGCCGGTCGAAAGGGCCAGGATCAGGGCAATGCCGATGATGCCGATGGAGCCGGCGAAGGCCGTCAGGATGGTTCTTCCTTTCTTGGTCAAAAGATTGTTGAAGGAAAGGGAAAGGGCCGTCAGATAGGACATGTGGGCCTTGCGGACTTTCGGGGCCTTGTCGAGAAGTTCCAGGTCTTCATTTAAAAAAGGATCGGAGTCGGAGATGATCTTGCCGTCTTTGAGGTTGACGATCCTGGTGGCATACTCGTTGGCCAGTTCGGGGTTATGGGTGACCATGACGACTAAACGGTCTTTGGCGACCTGTTTGAGCAGTTCCATGACCTGCAATGAAGTCTTGGAGTCAAGGGCGCCGGTAGGTTCATCAGCCAACAGGATGTCGGGATCGTTGACTAGAGCTCTGGCGATCGCGACTCTTTGCATCTGACCACCGGACATTTGATTGGGTCTTTTGTGAGCCTGTTCCTTGAGACCGACCTGATCCAAAGCTTCAAGAGCTCTCTGTCTTCTTTCTTTGCGGCTGATGCCGCCGATCGTCAAAGCGAGTTCGACATTGGAAAGCACGCTTTGATGGGGGATCAGGTTGTATGATTGAAAGACGAAACCGATGGTATGGTTGCGATAGGTGTCCCAGTCGCGGTCTTTATAGTTCCTGGTGGAGACGTTATTGATGATGAGATCGCCTGAATCATATCTGTCTAAACCGCCGATGATATTCAAAAGGGTGGTCTTGCCGGAACCCGAAGGTCCTAAAACGGCGACGAATTCATTGTCACGCAGGTCCAGGGAAACATCGTCGAGGGCTTGCTGGATCAGATCGCCGGTCTTATAGGTCTTGCAGATATTCTTGAGGCTGAGCATAAATTGATTTTAGCATTAAAAACTGTTCGTTTACACATACTATGCCTTAGCTGGCACTTAAATATCAGTCCAAAAATGATAGAATAAATAGCGTATGAAAAACAAATATGCGAGCTGCGGATTGAACTACGATATCATCGCCGAAAAGTATCCCGATCTGATGGAATATGAGGAGATCGTCAATGCCTATCTGGCGGATGAGTTCTTTGTGCAGCTGGAACAGATGCTGCAAGAGGAAGACTACGGCATGGCCAAGGATGCGACCAAGGGTCTCTATATCCTGGCCAGCGAACTGTGTCTCTTCCCGTTATATGAAAGACTTCTGGAGATCTATGAGGATCTGGAATACGAGACCTATAAGGATCTCATGTTGCATTATCAGGATCTGAAAGACTGTCATCTAAAGATCAGGGGTATCTTCAATGCGTGACTGCGTCGTTGTCGGAGCCGGTCATGCGGGTGTCGAAGCGGCGATGGCCATGGCTCATGCCGGAAAGGATACCGTTTTAGTTACGATCAAACTTGAACATATCGCCAAGATGCCCTGCAATCCTTCGATCGGCGGACCGGCCAAAGGCGTAGTAGTCAGAGAGATCGATGCCTTGGGTGGCGTGATGCCAAAGATCGCAGACAAGACGGCTTTGCAGTTCAAGATGCTCAATACCACCAAGGGTCCCGGTGTCTGGAACATGCGGGTCCAGTCGGATAAGCTGGAGTATTCAAAGACGATGGCTGAGTTATGCATGCATACCGATCATCTGGAAGTGATCGAAGATATCGTCGATGAGATCATCTGTGAAGATAGGAAGTTCAAAGCCGTCAGGCTTAGAAATAATGGGATCATTGAGGCTAAAGCCTGCATCATGACGACGGGTACCTATATGGATTCCACGGTCATGATCTCGGCCGATACCAGATCGGAAGGTCCCGATGGGGATAAGACGACCAAGGATCTTTCGGAATCTTTAAGAAAGCTCGGTTTGCGACTTTTCAGACTCAAGACGGGTACACCGCAAAGAGTTCTGACTTCTTCGATCGATTTTTCCAAGACGAAACTGGAACCGGGTGCTTCAGAATTCCTGCATTTTTCGTCCGAAACTAAAGAAGATGAAGTAAGACCCGTCAGTGAACAGATACCCTGTTATCTGACTTATACGACCCCGGAGACTTTAGAGATAATCAGAGAGAATCTGAATAAATCTTCGATGTATTCGGGCGTGGTCAAGGGTGTCGGCCCCCGCTATTGTCCTTCGATCGAAGACAAGGTGGTGCGTTTTGCGGACAAGGAGCGACATCAGCTCTTTCTGGAACCGGAATCACTCTCATTGAATACGACCTACATCCAGGGCTTTTCCACTTCGATGCCTAGAGATGTTCAAGAGAAGATGGTCCATTCTTTGATCGGTTTGGAAAATGCGAAGATCGTCAAATACGCCTATGCGATCGAATATGATGCGATCGATCCCTTGCAGGTAAAGCCTTCGCTTGAACTGAAGCAGATCGAAAACCTGTTTATCGGCGGCCAGATCCTGGGCACTTCCGGTTATGAGGAGGCAGCGGGTCTGGGTCTGATGGCGGGTATCAATGCCAGAAGAAAACTCGATGGACTGGAACCTTTGATCCTAAAAAGAGATGAGTCCTATATCGGGGTCATGATCGACGATCTGGTGACCAAGGGTACCAATGAACCTTACCGTCTGCTTACCTCGAGAGCGGAATATAGATTGCTGCTTAGACACGACAATGCCGATCAGCGGCTGATCGAATATGGTCATGACAATCATCTGATCAGCGACGAAAGATACAAACGCTATCTTGATAAAATGTCTAAGATAAATGAGCTTAAAGCTTTCCTGCAGGAAAATAAGATCGACAAGGACAGCGGTGTCAATGAATATCTGAATTCCTTAGGTTTTGAAAATGAAGAAGGTTCTCACAATAGCTATGATCTTTTGAAAAGGCCGGGCGTGGAACTTTCAAAGCTGCTGGATCTGATGGGTGTGGAATACGACAAAGAGATCGCCAGGCAGGTGGAGATCGAGGTCAAGTATGAGGGCTATATTCTCAAGGCCCGCAAGGAGGCTGATCGGATGGCGAAGATGGACAACATCCGCTTGCCGGAAGATATCGATTATCTTCATGTGGACAATCTGGCTTTGGAAGCCAGGGCAAAACTCGATAAGATCAGACCCGCTTCCTTAGGCCAGGCCTCCCGGATTTCGGGTATCAATCCCAGTGACATCCAGGTTTTGGCGATCTATCTGAAACAAAGAAAGGGGCAATAAGATGGCGACATTAAGCATGATTATCGGTACGGTCACGCTGGTTTTTACGACTCTGATCTTTGAATACTCCCATATCTGGTTTATCCTGGATATCATCGGTATCGTCTTAGGCTATGTCAGCTATAAAAGAGGTGATAAGAACGGCAAGGCCGGGATGATCCTGTGTGCCATTGCGGCTGTCTTATCTTTAGGTATGGTAGCCATCATCTACTTTTTTCAGAAACAGATGGCAAATTGATATATCATAAAATCAGGAGGTTATTATTATGCGTTATGAAATTATCGGTGGCTCTTTTCCGGCCGTCAATGTGATACTCGATGCAGGCGAGACTGTCGTTACTCAATCCGGGGCGATGGCCTGGTGCGATTCTTCGATCGAGATGTCGACTAATGCGGAGGGTGGTCTGCTTAAGTCTATCGGCAGGATGTTCTCCGGTGCCAGTCTGATGTTTGTCAGACATACGGCGGTGGAAGATGATTCCCGCATCACTTTCTCAGCTGCTTTCCCGGGTTCCATCAAGGAATTCAAGGTCGATGCCGATCATGAATACTTCGCTCAGAAATCGGCTTTCTTAGTTGCGGAAGAGGGCGTCAATGTCGATGCCACCGTCAATAAGAACTTTTGGGCCGGTCTTTTAGGCGGCGAAGGTTTCATCCTGCAGAAGTTTACGGGTGAAGGAACGATGCTGGCGGAGATCGATGGTTCATTAGTGGAGATCGAACTGGCGGAAGGTGAACAGGTCAAGGTCGAAACAGGCCACGTAGCCTTATTCGAATCGACTTGCCAATACGATGTGGAATCGGTTTCCGGTTTCAAGAACATCTTCTTTGGCGGACAGGGTCTGTTCTTAACGACGCTTACCGGTCCGGGCAAGGTCTGGTTGCAGACGCTGACGGCACAGGATATGGCACAGAAGCTCATTCCTTATATGCCGACATCATCCAGTGTGAACGTCTCATCGTCTTCATCGAATTAGGATATATGTACAAGAAAAACGGAAGTTTAGTTCAGCTTCCGTTTTTGTATGCTTTGGCAAAATAAAAGCAGGGATGATTCCCTGCATTTTTTGAAGTTTAGCTTAAGAGCTTGTTTACAAGAGCCTGTACTTCGTGGTAGTCGTAACCGGCAGCTGTCAGCTTGTCTTTTCTTTCCTGACCGTTGCCCCACTTGCCCTGGATAACTTCCTTGGCAACTGCTTCGAGGTCTTTGCCGCCACCATGCATCAGTTCGTTGACCTTGGTCTGTACTTCGTGGTAGTCATAGCCGGCTTCCGTCAGCTTGTCTTTTCTTTCCTGACCGTTGCCCCACTTGCCCTGGATGACTTCCTTGGCGAGTTCTTCGATCTTGGCAGCTCTCTTGGCGAGTCTTTCAGCTTCGAGTTTTTCAGCAGCTTCTTTAGCGGCTTTCTCGGCAGCCTCTTTAGCGTCGTTGGCAGCCTTGATCAGGCTGTTGGCCTTGGATCTGACCTGCAGATAGCAGTCATAGCCGGCAGCTTCGAGCTTTTCCTTGATCTCTTTGTCGTCAGCGCCCCAAAGGCCATCAACGACTTCCTTGGCTAAAGTATCAACGTCTTTTTTAGCTTCAACTACAGCCTCTTTGATCTCTTCTTTGACTTCATCTTTTTTCTTGAAAGCATCAAATAAACCCATTAATTCAATCCTCCTTATACATTCAGATAAAATCTATCGGCATATAAATTATCAGCCAGAATATTTATCTACCTAAATTATATAATATGTGATTTTCCTTGTGTAAAAATTCTGCTGCAAAAGAGCTAAAATGCATTCACGGACTTCCTGGCTCCTATATAAACAGGTCATCACCCGAGATTCTGTTCAGAAATATGCCGGAATACTTGTTTTGTTTACATCCATTGGCACTGACCAGGGTAAGGTGTATCGCTTTCCCCGTTTTTGTTTCTTTTTGGAAAACAAACATCCTGTTTTGGATCTTTTCATATTCTTCCTGATCCGGCGCATATTCTTCATTGGTGTATTTCATCTCGCAGAGATTGATGACCCCGTCCTTGCGGTCGATGATCAGGTCGATCTGAGCTCCTTTTTCAGACTTGACGGATCGCCAGGAATACTCCTGGGTTTCCATTCCGTTGATCCCCAGGAAGACCTTCATCTGATCGACGTGGTTCAGACATACGATCTCAAACGCATTTCCTCTCCATGCGTTGTATCCCGGTGTATTCAGGTATTCGTTCCACGATGAACATTTCCTGCTTTGAATGAATTCGATACTGAATAAGGTGAAAGGATCGATCAGCTGATACAAGGCATCGTTCTCTTCTTTGCTGTAATCAATGAACTTGCGGATGAAACCGCACTCTTCCAGTTCTTTCAGATCCTTTGTCAGAACCGATCCTCCACCGATCGCTTTGACCTTTGAAAGATCCGTTCTTGTCATTCCGCTCTTTTTTGTAGCGAGGGTTTCCAATATGGCAACATATTTCTCCGGATTGTGAAACAACGATCGAAACAGGTTGTCGTATTCGTTGTACAGATCGCCATATTCCTTGAAACACAGTTCATTGATATTCTGCGCCAGACTTAAGCGCTGATCAAAAAGATGCAGATAGTAAGGGATCCCGCCAAAGACCATGTAGCTTTCGATCATCTGACCTTTTGTCATGACGATATCGTTAAAATCAAACAGTTCTTCACACTCTTTCAGGGTAAATGGCGCCAGACGAATGCGTTTTGTGACCCGGTTGTGAAAACCTTTTCTATTGGTCAGCAGATTGTTTATGATCCAGGAAGTGGCTGACCCGCAGACGATCAGCACAAGATCTTCCTGTGCAGATCCCCAGCTGTTCCAGAAATAATCCAGTGCGCTTTTAAAGTCGGATCTGGCCGTATCCATCCAAGGCAATTCATCAAGAAATACCACCCGTTTATTGTTAAGCGGTTCGCGATATATTACATCTGATTCCAGCAGTTCACGCAAACGCGAAAATGCCTCGAACCAGTCTTTTGGCATGGCTTTATCATTGCTGCCATAGGTGATCAGACTTTCATGAAAGGCACGCAGCTGTCCTTTTGTTTTTTCGTCCGTCAGTCCGGTCGCATAAAAAGAAAACTGCCGATTAAAGAATTCTCTTACCAGATAGGTTTTTCCGACTCTTCTTCTGCCATATACGACGACAAACTCCGGCTTTTTTGAATCAAGACAGCGATGCAGATCGTCCTTTTCCCGTTTTCTTCCAATTATCTTCATACTCACTTCTCCTATCTATAAATCGCCAAAAATGGTATAAAAACTAATATTTTGGCGAATTATAAGCTCTAAAATAATTATAAATCGCCAAAATATGTTTTTCAATATACTTTTTGTTTATGAAATATCATTATTTAAGCAGATCGAGGAAGCACACTTTTGCACATGGAGATATGGAAGTTTATCGAAGATTCACATGGCGGTATATGGAAGCAACAGAAGTATCATCCACGAGCGAAAGAAAAGCTGTAACCTTTTTGATTACAGCTTATTTGGTTAGTGGTTTCCGCTGCTGAGATCGAAGATCGTATCAAGCTTATCCTTGCAGTTTTCAAGGGCAGCCTTGTTGCCGATGACGCAGACGTTGTTGTCTTTGTTGACATATTCGAAGAGCTCTATTGCTTCTTTGAGATCCTCGAGATCACAATTCAGTATCTCATTTAAGATCTTACATTTGTCTTCGTAGCTGTAGTCCATCATATATTCCATGTCGGAAGTGATGATGGAAGCTTTTAATGACTGTAGAGGATCGAAGTCACCGGTCGTACCGACGATGTAGTTTTCGATGTCTTTGCCTTTGTCACAGAAATCCTTGAGGTAGTCGACTGTTTCTTCGTAGATCTTTAACGAATTGGCAGGATTGGGATCGCGATAGGAGTAGAAGGAAGCCGAACGGGCGATACCGGAACGGAAGCCGCAGCCGTAGGCTCCGCCTTTGACTCTGATGTTGTTCCAGAGGTAGTCGTAGGTCAGGATATTGGATAAGACAAACATCGCCCCGATCTTTTTGACTTTTTCGTTGAGCACGGAACTCTTGGCGGCAAAGGAGACGTTGGCGGGAACGGCGATGCCTTCGTTTCTTCGGCCTAAAGGTTTGATCGCATAAGCTTCACCTATAGCTCCACTTGGGGTATCGGCCAGAATGGCTTGCGCATTATCATTCGCATTTTCGCCGGCTAAGGAGAGCGTGTATCTTTCCTTGACGAAGAGTCTTTCCTGCAGCTTCTTCAGGATGTCGATGAAACGGTCTGATTTTTCTTCCCAGTTTTCATCCAGATCCTTGAGATAGCGGTAGGCTTCATAGCCCTTGGCATACTCGGCCGTAGCGGCGATGGATGAGGAATAGGCGGATGCCCGCTGGACGGCCAGAGAGTGGCCGGCGCCGACATAGGTCTGTTCCATGACGAAGATGTTCTGTTTGAGGATATTTCTGATCGCTTCCCTGTCAGAGAAGTCGGTGTGATAGAGAACTTCCTTGACTAAATCGATACCTTGGCCGTCATTGCGATATAAGGACGACCAGCTGATCAGGATGAAGTTCTTGTCACTTGCGTCTTTGAAGGATCTCGAACCGGTCAGAGAAGTCGAGAAGTCACCCAGGATCGACTTCATAAGTCGATTGAGCGTAAGGGTATCGTATTTCTCTGTTTTGAGATTTCCTAAAAGCGTCATCATCTGGGCGGCAATCGTGACTTCTTCTTCCTTTAGATCGTCGCAGCGGATGATCAGAGAATCATAGCTGATGCCGTTGGTCGCAGCCGGATGATAAAGGACTTTGACACTTTCGCATTCCTGATATTCAATCGGGTATTGACTTGGGGTCTTTTTCAGATCATCCAGATGCAAGGCCGGCAGGGTGGCTTTCTGTTCCGGTGTGTCTTCCTGAGACTGCCAGATAGATAGCTGCCTGTTCATGGCGACCAGTTCTTCTTTTTCTTCTTTCGTCCAGGATGAAGCGATCTTGGCGAGTTTCGCTTTTTCTTTGGTGATCTTTTCCTGACCTAAGGTATTGGAAGGTTTCAGGTAGATCTTTGCCCAGTGTTTTGAATCGAGGATGAACTCTTTGATCAGATCTTCGTAGTAGGAAGTGTTGAGTTTTTCTCTGAGTGAATTGAAGAGGTCGTTGTAGCAGATACTGGCGGCAGGATCACCGTCGTAGAGCCAGGAATCCAGGGAGCTTATCGCAAAGATCAGACCCTTGGGCATGCCGCCGAAGTCTCTTTCTTTGGCTTTGAATTCGCGCTGGTTCAAGGCCGCTTCCAGTTCTTCACGGTCGAGACCTTTTTCGACCGCTTCCTTAAGTACTTCTTTGATCGTCTCAGCGATAATTTCCTTATTTTCCAGATCGCAGTTCTGGACACCGATCTCGATATAAGGCTGGTAGATGCCATCCTGTACGTCGAAGTAGGCGTCTTCACCCAGGCCTTTGGATAAGATGGCTTTCTTGAGCGGGGATTCATTGCTGGAAGAAAGGACGGAGGAGATCAAGGAGAAGGCGGCGATCTTTTCATATTCGTCGAAGTCGCCGATGACATAGCCATAGGCCAACTGGCTCTTGCCGGAGGGATCATCTTCCGGGGAGATCTCGTATTCTCTGGTCAGTTCATTAGTGACCGGGGCCTGTTTGGTGATGACTATCTTTTCACCTTCATCGCCATAGGCACAAAGGTATTCCTCATCGATGATGCCGAGTATCTTTTCGATGTCCATGTCACCATCTAAGAAAATATAGGAATTGGATGGATTGTAGTGCTTGCGGTGGGTTGCACAGAACTGTTCGTAGCTCAGATCGGTGATGAAATCAGGATCGCCACCCGACTCGTTGCCATAGCAGGTATCCGGGAACAGACTGTGCATCATCAGCCTTCCTTTGACCCCTTCCGCCGAAGAGAAGGCACCCTTCATCTCGTTGAAGACGACGCCTTTGTAGATGGGCTGCTCATCGACATCATTGAGTTCGTAATGCCAGCCTTCCTGGCGGAAGATATTGGGGTTTGATAGAACTAACGGATTGAAGACCGCATCCAGGTAGACCCGCATCAGGTTGACGAAGTCTTTGTCGTTGCGGGATGAGACCGGATAGACCGTCTTGTCGGGGAAGGTGATCGCATTTAAGAATGTCTGCAAAGAACCTTTTAACAGATCGACAAAGGGTTCTCTGACCGGATACTTTTTGGAACCGTTTAAAACGGAATGTTCCAGGATGTGAAAGACACCGGTATCGTCGACCGGTGTGGTCTTGAAACCGATCGAAAAAGTCTTGTTTTCATCGTCTCTTTTTAACCAGATCGTACGGGCACCGGTCTTGAGGTGGACCATTTCGTACATGTCCGCTTCGATCTCTTGAAGATGACGGACGCGGTTGACTTTAAAGCCATGAATGATAGTGTTTATTTCCATACTTTTTATTCTCCAAACAAATGAATTATATCACGATATGGACAAGGCTATTTTGTCAGAGCCGATAAAACATTAAATAAAGGAAAAAACTGAAGGGATGTCACAGAGTTAAGATGTTACAGTTAAGAAAAGAGGTGCTTATATGAATAAAGAAATGAAGATCATCGAATCCGGTATCTTTGAAAGTTTTGAGGGTGATATTATTTCCGATCAGGTGAAGAAGACTTGTAAGTTATATGAGTCGGCCAAGGGTTTTTATGAAAGTATCGATGAGAGTCTATCTGACGATACAATAATGTACGAAGTGACAGGTATCGATGCCGACAAGCAGGAAGAGGGTTATCTCAACTGGGCCATCTCGCTTTTGCATCCCCTTACCGTAAATGGCGAATGCAACATGACCAGAGGCCACTTCCATAACGATCTCAATTGCGAAGAGTACTACTGGTGTGCCAAGGGTGAGGGATTGTTGATGCTGATGAACGAAGAAGGGGAGTGCTGGTGCGAGAAGATGCATCCGGGAACTCTGCATCATATTAACGGTCATCATGGCCATCGGCTGATCAATACGGGAGATGAAGATCTGAAAGTGATCTGTGTCTGGAACGCCAATGCCGGTCACGACTACGAAAGGATCGAGAAACATCCTTTTCCCTACCGAGTCTATAAAGACGGTAATAAGATCACAGTCAAATCACGCTAAACCTTTTAAACAAAGGTAAAAGGCAAATGAATTATAATTAAGGTAAGAAAGACGAGGAAAACATAATGTGGAATGATTTCAATACCGGCGATTATAATGGAATGATCGCAGAGACCATTCAAATCAACGGCCATAATGGCGATGAGATCCACGCCTACTATTCCCATCCTTTGAAAAAGGATAAGGTAGGCAGCATCGTTCTCATACCGCATATGCCCGGCTGGGACGAGTGGTGCCGTGAGACGGCAAGAAGATTCACGGAACACGGCTTCGCGGTTTTGTGTCCGGATATCTACAGCCGTTACGGTACCGGTACACCGGTGGAAGTTTCCGGCCGCATGAGAGAGGCAGGCGGGGTACCTGATGAAAGCGTCATGGGTGATACCAAGGCTTCGATGGAATTCCTTAGAGACCAGGAAGAAGCCAACGGCAAGGTCGGGGTCATCGGTATGTGTTCAGGTGGCAGACATGCTTTTCTGGCGGCCTGCACTCTGGAAGGCATCGATGCGGCAGTTGACTGCTGGGGTGGCGGTGTCATCATGGCCAAGGAAGAACTCAGTGAGGCCAGACCGGTCTCGCCGATCGAATATGCCGATGGGCTTAACTGTCCGCTTTTAGGCATCTTCGGCAACGACGACCGGCATCCGGGTCCTGAGGAGGTCAACGAGACCGAAAGGATCCTGAAAGAAAAAGGCAAGGACTATGAGTTCCACCGCTATGACGGAGCGACTCATGGCATCTGGTATTACGACAAGGGCATGTATAGACAGGAACAGGCGATGGATTCCTGGAACAAAGCCCTGGCTTTCTTTGAAAAGTATCTCAAATAAACAATGAAAAGTTCCACTCCTTTCACCCTGATGGTCAAGCCGATCGGTTCGGCCTGCAACATGGCCTGCAAGTACTGCTACTATCTGGGCAATCAGCTAAGTCAAAGAAAGCCGATGTCCTATGAGACATTGGAGACACTGATCAGAAACTATTTTGAAAGTTCACCCGGACCGGTGCTGTCTTTCATATGGCATGGCGGAGAGCCGACTTTAAGAGGCCTGGACTTCTTTAAAAAAGCCGTGGAGCTGCAAAAGAAGTATCTGCCAAAGGGTTATGAATGTTGGAACAATCTACAGACCAACGGTCTGGCTTTAAATGAGGAGTGGTGTGCTTTTCTGAAGAAGGAGTCTTTTGATGTCGGTCTTTCGATCGACGGCAACAAAATGATCCACGACTTCTTCCGCAAAGATGCGACAGGCAACGAGACCTATGAGAGGATCAAAGCCAATATCGCTTTACTTAAAAGATACGGAATCAGACCGGATCTGCTTTGTACGGTCAATGCGTTGACTTGCGAGAACGCGTACAGTGTCTATCAGGCCCTCAAGGAGCTGGATACCGGCTGGATACAGTTCATCCCCATCGTCAACAAGAATGAAAACGATGAGCTCGACGAAGATTCTCTGGATGTAAAGAGATATGCTTCCTTTTTAAAGACTATCTTCTATCAATGGCTTTATAACGATCTCGACAAGCTGGGTGTGCAGCTTTTCATGGAGATGCTGCAGGTCTATGCCGGCAGTCAGCAGACTCTGTGCTGGCTGCAGGAAAAATGCGGGGCGGTACCGGTCGTTGAAAGTAACGGCAACGTCTATTCCTGCGACCACTTCGTCAGGGAAAAACACTATCTGGGCAATATAAATGAAGACTCATTGGCTCAGATCATGGAAGGCGAGAAACAAAAAAGTTTCGCCGCTTTAAAAAGTACCTTAAGTGAAAAATGTCAGGACTGCCGCTATCTGAAGATTTGCCACGGGGGTTGCATCAAAGACCGTGATCGTAACAACGAAAACGTCTTGTGTGAAGCCTACCTGGAAGTCTTTAATGAAGTTGAAGAGCCTTTGAAACTGACGGCTAAACTGATGAAAGAAGGCGTGCCGATCAAGAAGGTCATGGAGACTTTAAGAGCCCAAAGAGATGAGAAGTGGAAGGATGTCAAAGGAAACGCTCCCTGTCCCTGCGGTAGCGGCAGGAAATACAAACATTGCTGCGGCAAGTGACGACAGTCACTGTTTTGTTTAGATGATAGGTGAAAGAAGGAAAATCTCATGCGAAATATACTTTTATTCATCTTCATCTTATTAATGCTGGTGGCATGTAAACCCACTGTTAATGAAAAACCTGTGGTCTATGAGGGCGAACACGCGGATCTGTTTTCTGAGCTGCCCGACAGACCTGAAGAAGGAGGAGACATCTTCATCGTAGCCAACGACGGTTTGCACAATGAAGAAATCTGGGATGCTTTCTATGAACAGGTCAAGGCAGGACAAGAGGCAAGTCTTTTGATCGGGGCTTATACGATCGAGGGTGATGTGATCTATAAGCTGCTGGAATATGACGGTTCTATCTTCTCTCTCAACGAAGATAACAGCCGCGATTCGTATGCTTCTATTGTGCCTGATAGAATAGAGCGCACCAATCTTTACTACCTTGAATACCAAAGCAAAGAAGAAGTGAATGGTCAAGAGAAGCCGTTCATGAACCGCTATTGTTTTCTAAGTGATGAAGTCTATGATGAAGAAGGACTTAATAAGGTTTTTGAGAAATTTAAGACCGGCGAAGAAAGCGGCCTGCTGATGGTGTGGGGCTATTCAGGAATGATCAGATGAGGGCATCGAAAGATGTCCTTTTATTTAAGAACGATATCTCTGTGTTAAGATTAAGCCATGATAAAACTGTTTGTAGCGGATGTCGATGGAACGTTGTTGAATGAAAGATCGGAACTTGAAGAAGCGACGATTAAAGCAATTAAAAGATTCCAGAAACAGGGCGGTATCTTCATGGTGGCCACCGGCCGCAACCACTGGGAACTGGAGGATATCGTTTCAAGGATCGATAATGTGGCGATCAACTGTGCCAACGGGGCCATCCTTTTCGATGAGGAAGGTCAACTGATCAGTTCGGATTTCATCGATCCAAACTATGCGGATCTGATCGAAGAGTATTGCAATGAACGCGATACGATAGTCGAATACCATGGCGAAAACTATACTTATACCTGCCGCGATAAAAAGTCCTTTAAACAGCGGGCAATCGCAAATTTCGCTCGCGGGCACGAAGATCCCGAACATATCTTTGACGTGATCTATGAAGATGAACACATGCTGTTTGGAGTGGATCATGATGATCTGCCTAAAAACAGGATCTCCAAGCTCGAAGTACTGTTCATGGCTGAAGAGGTTGCGGAAGGCTTATGGGAAAAAGTGAAAAGCAGCTTCCAAGACTGCAACATCGTCAGAGTAGAAATGATGGCTTCGATCGAAATCACTTCAGCTAAGGCCGACAAGGGCCAGGCGATCAGCGATTACTGCAGGATCAAGGGCATCAAAGAAGATGAGGTTGCCGTGGCAGGAGACAGTGGCAACGACATCTCGATGTTAAAAAGATTTAAACACTCCTATGCCATGGGCAATGCCGATGAGGTGACCAAGAAGGCAGCCAGCCAGGTGGCTTCATCGAATCGGGAAGAAGGCATCGCCAAGCTCATCAATATGATCTGCGATGAAAATGAGGATCAGTAAGCGATCAGGTCAAGGCCTGGTCTTTTATTATTCATCATGTTTGACAATAAGTGAATGTTCATTTAATATTAAAGGCAGAGGTTATTTATGAGGATAAAAGATAACGAGAAGCAGGAAAGGATCAAGGATGCCATGATCTCTTTGATTCTGAAAGAGGGGATCAATGGGGCTTCGGTAGCCAAGATCGCCAAACAGGCAGGTGTTTCTCCGGCGACCATCTACGTCTATTACGAAAACAAGGAAGAGATGCTGGCGGAGGTCTTCAACGAGTATGCCCGCAAGCCGGTCTCTTATCTGGGAGGGATGTTATATCCTTCGATGAGCGGGAGTGAACTGATCGAATGTCTGATCAAAGGGGCTTACAGCTATGCTTTGGAGAATGAAAAGGAATTCTCTTTCGTCGATCAGTGCTATTCCTGTCCGACTTTACAGGAAAGCGTCAAAGAAAACGACTGCTACAATGAGGTCTTCGATGTGATCCACGACTTTCAGAAAAGAAGGATCATCAGATCTTATTCCGATCCCAGTATCATTGCCGTTCTGTTTGCGCCGGTGAAGTTCATTGCCATGAACAGAAACAGCTATGCCGACCCGCAGGCTGAACTTGATGAACTGATAAAGATGCTGCAGGACATGCTGCTATACTAGATCGATCCCTGGCTGCAGGGATTTAAAAAGGAATATTTATAAACGAATACTCATTTAATTATTGGAGGTGTAATCATGATCGTAATGTACACATCACAGGGATGTTCATCCTGTCGCAAGGCCAAGAAATATATGTATGACAATAATCTTCCTTTCGTTGAAAAGGATATCATTCGCGATCAACTTGATGAAAAGGAGATCCGCTATCTTTTAAGCCGGACACAGAACGGGACCGATGATATCATCTCAACGCGTTCCAAGATCATCAAAGATACCAATATCGATCTGGAAGAGATGAATCTTTCCGATCTGGTGAGTTTCATCAGGACCAATCCGACCATCTTGAAAAGGCCGATCATCATCGATGACCGGGACCTGCAGGCGGGATATGACGAAGACGAGATCTCGATCTTCAAGAAGAATATGCGAAGAAAACTGAGCCTGGCAGTTTAACAACAAGGAGAAGTTAATGTTAGTAATACCTGTATATAATATGCTTCTGTTGCCGGAAGCAAATCTTTATTTTCAAAGTGAAGAATTAAGAAAGATCTCCGGCAGCCGCAGCATCGTTTTGAATGAAAAGGCCATCGTGATCCTGGCCAAAGAAAAACTGGATCGCATCCAGATCAAGGAAGACAGCTTCTATCCCATCGGGGTGGTGGGAAGCATTTCGGATATCCGTAAAGGTTTTGTGACCATCACCTTGCAATACAGGGTGAATCTGGAGAACATCTTCATCGATCCTGATCTGAGCATCAGGTTAAGCATCTCCCGGCGAAACGACATCATGGATCTCGATGAAAACGAGGCCAAAGAGAAGCTCAAGGATCTGATCGCGGAAATGAAGAAGTATGCTTCCGGTTTTGACTGGGCCAAGGCGGCCGATGCCTATATCGATCAGGTCGAATCTTTGAATGCGGCTATTTCGATCATGGCCCCGTGGTTAAAACTAAGCAATGAAGAAAGATACGAACTGCTTAAGGAAGATTCGCAAGCCAAACGCAGCGAGATGATCGAAAGGATCATGTATGAATCCCTGGAAGTAGGACGGATCACCAACGAAGCCGTTTCTTCTCAACAGAAGGAATACCAGCAGATGTATCGGGAAGCGGCGATCAAGCGGCAGATGGAACACCTGCAAAAGGAACTCGACGATATGCATCCGGAGAATGTTACGGATGTACAGAAATTCGAAAAAAAGATCGCCGAATCGGGAATGAACGAAACCGCCCGTAAAGAAGCGGAAAAGGTCCTCAACCGTCTGCGTCAGGAAGGCCAGCAGTCGGTGGAATCGGGGATCCTGTATGACTATCTGGATTTCGTCACTTCTCTCTCCTGGAAAAAAGAGGAACAAAGAAACATCGACTTGGACAAGGCCAGACAGATCCTGGATGAAGACCACTATGGCCTAAGCAAGGTCAAGGAAAGGATCATCCAGCAGATCGCGGTCATGAATCTGAAGAAGCAGCAGTCCGGTTCGATATTACTGTTTACGGGAGCTCCCGGTACCGGCAAGACTTCCATCGGCAAGAGTATCGCTAGAGCTTTAGGCCGGGAATATGTCAGAGTATCATTAGGTGGTGTCCACGATGAATCGGATATCCGAGGCCATCGTCGGACCTATATCGGAGCGATGCCGGGTCGGATCATGGATGGCATTTCCAAATCAGGTGTCTCCAATCCGGTCATGGTGCTGGATGAAGTGGACAAGCTTTCCGCTTCCTACAACGGTTCGCCGGCTTCAGCCTTACTGGAAGTACTGGATCCCGAACAGAACAACACCTTCACTGATCACTACATGAATGTACCTTATGATCTTTCGGATGTCTTATTCATCTGTACAGCCAATACGACCGATACGATCCCGGAACCTTTATTGAACAGAATGGAAGTCATTCAGTTCAACGGCTATACGCCGATCGAAAAGAAGCAGATCGCTATGAAGCATCTGGTTCCCAAATCGATGGAAGCCATGGGTATCGATAAGGATCAATTGGGTTTTGAAGAAGAAGCCATCGATACGCTGATCAGTGAATACACCAGAGAAGCCGGGGTCAGAGGTCTAAGAAAACAGATCGATACGCTGTGTAGGATGCTGGCGGTGAAGGTAGCACAGGATCCGGATGAGAAAGTGATCGTCAATCGCGATATCGTACACGAAAAGATGGATGGTCATCCCATCACCCAAAGCCAGATCCTGGAAGAACCCAAACCCGGTGTGGTCACAGGCTTGGCCTGGACGCCGGTGGGTGGTGAGATATTATATATCGAAACATTGCTTACAAAGGGCAAGGGTGAGCTGATCATCACCGGTCAATTGGGCGATGTCATGAAGGAATCGGCAATGATCGCCCTTAGTCTGGTCAAGAAACGCTTCCCCAAGCAGGCGGAAGTATTGGCAGACAGTGATCTGCATATCCACGTGCCTTCCGGAGCGGTACCGAAAGACGGCCCTTCGGCAGGCGTGACACTCACGACGGCTTTGGCTTCTTTGCTTACAGGGAAGATCGTCGATCCCAAGATCGCGATGACCGGTGAAGTAGCCTTGCGTGGTTCGGTCGAACCGATCGGAGGCTTGAGTGAAAAACTCATGGCTGCTCAAAGGGCAGGTGTGACTAAGGTCTTCATTCCAAAAGAAAACCTCGCCGATCTCAAGGAGGTCGCTGCCGAGGTCAAGGAAAAGATCGAAATAATCCCGGTCGGACAGATCGAAGAGATCCTGGTCCAGACGGGCATCATGGAAAACTAAGGATGGAAACCCCATCCTTTTGTTTTAGTTGATGTTCTGCAGATAAGTGTCGCGGGAAAGCAGATAGACGCAATACTGATTCATACTGACGCCCTCCGCCCTGGCTTGCCGGGCCAGAAGCCGGTGCAGGCTCTTGGGGATACGCAGTTTGAACTGTCCCGAATAGTCTTCCAGTTCGTGCGGTTCTTTGATGAATAAGCCCTGTTCAAGGGCAGCTTCAAGCCACTGTTTTTTCGCTTCTTTGGCATTGTGAATGGCTTCTTCAAGTGTTTCACCGCTGCTGAAACAGCCCGGAAGTTCCGGAAAAGAGACGACATAACCGCCTTCATCGGGATCTTCGATCAGCTGCATCGTGTAAGGCTTTTTCAGATATTCATCGATCTTTTTCATCTTTTTCTCCTTTGATGATCTTTTTGATCATGTCAACATTCATGTTCAATAATGGCATATAAGGTACCATTATTTCTATATGATAGATATTCCTGAAATAGATGTTAAGATAAAAAAGATGAGAGACTACGATGTATATATCTTCGATCTGTATGGCACTTTGGTCGATATCCATACCGATGAATCAAACGATCATTTCTGGCTGAAGGTCAGAGATCTTTTTGAAGGGTATGGGGCTGTCTATAAGCGGGAAGAGCTGAAAGATGCTTATTTCTTTAAAATAAGGCAGGCCGAGAAGAAGAAAGCGAAAAAGGGGCATCTGATCGAGATCGATCTTTTCGAAGTCTTCAGGTCACTGTTTAGTGATAAAGATGTATATTTGACTGATGAGAAGATCAGGGAAGCAATGATCATGTTCCGCAAATATTCGACCAGTCACATTCGGCTTTATGCCGGTGCGAAAGAAATATTGGATGATCTGCATAGACATGACAAAAAAGTCTTCCTTTTAAGCAATGCCCAGGAAGTATTTACGATAAATGAATTAAAAGAATTGGGAATATATGCCTGTTTCGATGATATCTTCATCTCTTCGGTATGCGGCTATAAGAAGCCGGACAGACTGTTTTATGAGGCCTTGTTGAAGAAGTGTGGACTTGATCCGAAAAGGTGTCTGATGATAGGCAATGATCCGATCTGTGACGTAAGAGGAGCCAAGGTTTTGGGTATCGATACTTACTATATTCAAAGCTCTCTTTCGCCAAAGATCCCTGATGAAGATCCGACTTATTGTCAGAAAGGCATGGATCTTAAGACCATTCGGATAAAGATAAGCAAAGGATTTGATCTAAATTGTCGCAGTTGATTTCAAAGTACTTCGGGTATTTTTCGGATTATTTTTGAATGGATCATAATTATCTATTTTTTCCACAACTATTAAAAAAATAGAGTTGTGGAAAAAATAACATTAATGTTATACTTAAGATATAATTTCCATAACTGTTAAAAAAAATAGAGTTGTGGAAAAAATAGGAGTAACGATCATGATTGGAAGAACGGAAGAAAAACGATATCTGCAGTCTTTGTTGAAAACCGATGAGCCTCAGTTTGTGGCTGTATTTGGCAGAAGACGTATTGGAAAAACTCTTCTTGTCAGAGAAAGTTTTGATTATAATTTTACTTTTCATCATACCGGTATAAGTCCGAATTCATTAGAACCAACTAACCTGAAACAGGCTCAACTTGATAAATTCAAACAATCGTTAAAAGAATACGGACATGAGTCTTCTCATGAACTTGATTCATGGGAAGATGCTTTTCAGGAACTTAAAGAACTTATCAAAAAATCAAAGGATAAGAAAAAGGTCATCTTTATTGATGAATTGTCATGGATGGATACGAAAAAAAGCGGCTTTATCAGTGCCTTGGAAAGTTTCTGGAATGGCTGGGCAACAGCCAGAAAAGAGAAAGACATCATACTTATCGTTTGTGCCTCTGCTACTTATTGGGTGATCGATAACATTGTCAATTCCAAAGGCGGACTGCATAACAGGCTAACAGGTCAGATCCAGTTAAAACCGTTTACTTTAAAGGAATGCGAAGAATTGTTATTGTCAAAAAAAATCCGTTTTAATCGCCATCAAATACTTCAGTGTTATATGATCATGGGCGGTGTTCCTTATTACTGGAGCCTGTTGAAGAAAGGAAAAAGTCTTCCTCAGAATATCGATGAATTATTCTTTTATGATAATGCTCCATTGAAAAACGAATATGACAACCTATATCGTGCTCTCTTCAACAAACCGGAACAGTATATCAGGATCGTTGAAGCGTTAAGCAGCGTAAATAAAGGAATAAACCGGGAGGAGCTTTGCAAAAAAACCGGCATCTCCAGTTCCGGTGATCTAAGCAAGAAACTTGTTGAACTGGAAAACTGCGGATTTATCAGAAAATATATTCCTTATGGCTATAAACAAAGAAACTGCCTTTATCAGCTGATCGATAATTATACGCTTTTCTATCACCGCTTTTTGCAAAACAAAACGTGCGATGAAAAATACTGGGAAAATCATGTCAATTCTCCATCCCTGAACGCATGGAACGGGATAGCGTTTGAAAGGGTTTGCCTGGAACATGTTTATCAGCTGAAAATGGCACTTGGCATATCAGGTGTTCAAACAGAGGTCATTTCGTGGCAATGTCAAGCCAATAAGGATGAAGGCATTTACGGTTCACAAATAGATCTTTTGATCGTAAGAAGAGATCAGATCATCAATCTTTGCGAGATGAAATATGCGGAAGCTGAATTTGTTGCGGATGCCGCATATGACAGAGATCAAAGGAGAAAGATATCGGATTTCCAGAAGGTAACAAAATCAAAATATGCCATACATCCGACATTGGTCACTACTTACGGTTTGGAAGAGAATTCTTATTCCGGTGATATTCAGGCCGTAATTGATTGTGAGGATCTTTTTAAATAAGAGGATTTATTATATCGGTCATTGCTTCTGTTTTCTTTTAACAGAATCATAAGCAAAAAGGTATAATGGATAAAAAGCGAGGTAGCAGCAATGAAGCAATATCTGGATCTATGCCGTGATGTTTTGGAAAACGGCGAACAAAGAGGTGACAGGACCGGAACGGGGACGATCTCCAAATTCGGTTTTCAGATAAGATTCAATCTGGAAGAGGGTTTTCCGCTTCTGACGACGAAGAAAGTCTTCCACAGAGGCATCTTTGAGGAGCTTTTCTGGTTCTTGAAGGGTGAGACCAATATCCGCCCGCTGGCTTTGAAGAATGTCAAGATCTGGAACGACTGGCCTTATGCCAAATATAAGAATTCGGATGAATACCAGGGCGAAAGCATGGAAGAGTTCATCAGGAAGATCTGTGATGATGAGGCTTTTGCGGACAAATGGGGCGATCTGGGTCCGGTCTATGGCAAACAGTGGCGTAACTTCGGCGGTGTCGATCAGATATCTCAGCTGATCGAAAATCTGAAGAACGATCCGTATTCCAGAAGACACCTGGTCGTGGCATATAATCCGGCGGAAGTCGATCAGATGGCTCTGCCGCCCTGTCATGCGTTTTTCCAGTTCTATGTTTCAGCCGATAAGAAGAAACTATCCTGCCAACTGTATCAGCGTTCGGCGGATCTGTTTCTAGGTGTGCCTTTCAATATCGCTTCCTACAGCCTGCTGCTGGCGATGGTCGCACAGGTCTGCGGCTATCAGCCTTACGAGTTTGTTCATACCTTCGGTGATACCCATATCTATCTCGATCATATCGATCAGATCAAGGAACAGCTGACCAGGGAGCCTCGTCCATTACCTAAACTGTGGCTCAATCCCGAGATCGACAACATCTTCGATTTCACGATCGACGATGTCAAGATCCTGGACTATGACCCCTGGCCGGCTATTAAAGGGAAGGTGTCCGTCTAATGATCAGCTTTTCGGTAGCTTTCGATCCCAATAAAGGTATCGGGATCAAGGGGGCTCTGCCCTGGCATCTTAAGGATGAACTGAAGATCTTTAAGCGCAACACCCTGTATAAAAACATCCTCATGGGTCAGACGACTTATGACGGTCTGCCTCGAAAACTGAAGGATCGCTATATCACCGTGGTTTCCATCGATCCGGACTATGTGCCGGAAGATGCGGAAGTAACTCACGATCTCATCGGTTTCCTTCAAGAACACGAAAACGACGATACGGAGTACATCGTCTGCGGAGGAGCTTCGATCTATCGTCAGGCCTATCCCTATGCCAAAAAAGCCTATATCTCTTTTGTGAAAGAGGAATATGAGGTGGATACCTGGTTCGATGTCTATGATGAAAACGACTGGGAAGTAACAGTCGAAGAAGATCATCCCGATTTCATCTATCGGGAACTGCGCAGAAAGGATTCAACAGAACAAGCCGTGGAATAGTCCATGGCTTTTTTCTGATGTATAATATAGATGACAAAGGAAGCAGCTAAAGATGGGCAGATTCAATGATTTTTTAAACAGGATCGCGAAGTTTTTAAGAGGCCGCAACGGTATGGACAGGATGGCAAAGGACCTTTATGTTTTTGCGGTGATCTTATTAGTGATCAACGTCTTTTTTAGAAGTTCCTTCTTTCATCTGCTTTCCATGATCGCTCTAGGCTATTCTCTGTTCAGGTTCCTGTCGAAAAATCCCAATAAGCGGCAGATCGAAAACAGGAACTACATGGTCTACCGCAATCGGGTCTTCAACTCCTTACGTTTCGTCAAACGCAAATGGGATGACCGCAAGGTCTACCGCTATTACACCTGCAAGAACTGCGGACAGAAGGTCAGGGTTCCGGCTGGCAAAGGCAATATCGAGATCACCTGTCCCAAATGCGGAAACACCTTCAATAAACGTACTTAGATAAAGATTTATGAGCTCTCGGATGTGGAATGTCCGAGAGCTTTTAGTAAAAGAAGTAAAGTTAGCCTATGGTATAATAAATGCGCAAAAAGAAAGAGGAAAAATCTATGTCAGAGATCAAAGCAGCAAGCAACGGCAATATCTATATCCCTTTGGAAGAAAGGACCGGCAACGAGTCGATCGTCTATTTTACCAGGGATATCTCTCCGGCCGGTATCAAAAAGGCTTATGAAAAAGTAAGTGCGAATATCTGCGGCAAGGTAGCGATCAAGCTGCATACCGGTGAAAAGAACGGTCCCAACTTCACGCCGGCTTCCTGGGTCAAGGAAGTCATGGAGAGCACCGAGTCCTTAAAGGATGCGACGATCATCGAGACCAACACCTACTATGTCGGCGACAGAGATACGACGGAGAAGCATCGCGAGACGTTAAAAGTCAACGGCTGGACTTTCTGTCCGGTCGATATCACTGATGAAGAAGGTACGGTCGATCTGCCGTTAGAAGGCGGCAAGTGGTTCGATCATATGACGGTCGGTTCTCATCTGCCTGAATACGATTCGATGTTCACGCTGACGCATTTCAAGGGTCATACCATGGGCGGTTTCGGTGGTTCCAACAAGAATATCGGTATCGGCTGTGCCGATGGGAAGATCGGCAAGAAGATGATCCATGCCAGAGAAGGCGAGGGTCAATGGTCGGTTGCTGAAGAAGAGCTGATGGAAAAGATCTCCGAATCGACCAAGGCGACGATCGATCATTTCGGCAAGCATGTCTGCTATGTCAACGTCATGCGCAACATGTCGGTATCCTGCGACTGTGAAGGTCTGGCAGCGGCACCGGTTGTAACGCCGAATGTCGGTATTCTGGCTTCTACGGACATCTGCGCCATTGACTGTGCCTGTGTCGACCTGGTCAATGCGATGACCGAGGAGCAGCATCACGATCTTTGGGAAAGGATGCAGACCCGTCACGGCTTCAGACAGCTCACCTATATGAAGGAACTGGGCATGGGCAACGACCGCTACATCCTGATCGACCTGGATAACAATGAAGTCAGAATCTCGGCCAAGGAAGCCGTCAAAGACGTCAAACCTTTCAAGAGAGTCGAATTTTAAGAAACAGAAAAACGGACATTGCATATTGGATTATCGTGTCCGTTTTCTTCTGCCTTAAAGCGGTAAAAATGTACTGAGAAGTCTGAGCTTTCCTCAATTATAATAGGAGTATAACAAGAGGAAAATAAGTTCCGTTTATAGAAAGGAATGTGTATGTACAAGATCCTAAGCAAGAAACCACTCAATCCGACAGTTACCCAGATGGAGATCCTGGCACCTTTAGTTGCCAACAAGGCCAGACCGGGTCAGTTCATCATTTTAAGAGTCGATGAAGAAGGTGAGAGGATCCCTTTGACGGTCGCCGGCACGAATAAAGAGACCGGTGCGGTCAAGATCATCTTCCAGATCGTCGGAGCGACGACGGAAAAACTGAATCATAAAGAAGAAGGCGAATATATTCAAGACTTCGTCGGTCCATTAGGGGAAGCCACGAAAACCGAAGGCATCAGGAAGGTCTGCATCGTCGGCGGCGGTGTGGGCTGCGCGATCGCCATGCCGGTGGCACAGGAATTCTATCGACTTGGTTGCGATGTTACTTCGATCATCGGTTTTAGAAATAAGGACATCCTCATCCTGGAAGACGAGTTCAAGGAATGCTCCGATCGGCTCTTTGTCATGACAGATGACGGTTCTTACGGCAGACATGGCAACGTCACGGTGCCGTTAAAGGAAATGCTGGAAAATGGCGAGAAATTTGATGAGATCATCACCATCGGACCTTTGATCATGATGAAGTTCGTGGTCTTAACAGCCAAACCGTTTGAAGTTCCGGTCACCGTTTCGATGAATCCGATCATGATCGACGGTACGGGCATGTGCGGCTGTTGCCGTTTAAGCCTGAATCAGGATGGCAAGAGAGTGACGAAATTTGCCTGTGTGGATGGGCCTGATTTCAATGGCTATGAAGTCGATTTCGATGAGGCGATGTCAAGAAACAGGATGTATATGGATTTTGAAAGAAAAGCACACGAGGATACCTGCAATCTCTTCAAGAAGGAGGTGGCCTAATGGCTTTGGTCGAAAAGAAACACGAGATGCCTGTCCAGGCTCCGGAAATAAGAGCTCATAATTTCAGTGAAGTAGCCTTGGGCTATGACGAGGAAACGGCTTTAGCGGAAGCTGCCCGTTGTCTCAATTGCAAGAATCAGCCCTGCGTAGCCGGGTGTCCCGTCAATATCCACATTCCCGAATTTATCACTAAGATAAAAGAAAAGGATTACGAAGGAGCCTATCAGATCATCAATCAGACTTCTTCCTTACCGGCGGTCTGCGGCAGAGTCTGTCCCCAGGAAAGTCAGTGCGAATCCAAGTGTACGATGGGTATCCGTTTTGAACCCGTCGGGATCGGCAGACTTGAACGTTTCGTAGCCGATTATCACAATTCCCTGGAAGATGTGTTCGTTGAAAAGCCTGAATCCAACGGCCACAAGGTAGCCATCGTGGGTTCCGGTCCTTCGGGACTCACCTGTGCCGGCGATCTGGCCAAGAAAGGCTACAAGGTCACCGTCTATGAAGCTTTACACAAGGCGGGTGGCGTATTGGTTTACGGTATCCCGGAATTCAGACTGCCCAAATCCATCGTCCAGAAAGAGGTCGACACTTTAAAGAAACTCGATGTCGATATCGAAACCAATGTCGTTATCGGCAAGACTCTGACCATCGATGAACTCTTCGATATGGGCTATGAAGCCATCTTTGTGGGATCGGGAGCAGGTCTTCCCAACTTCATGAATATCCCGGGTGAATCATTGAAGGGTGTCTATTCCGCCAATGAATTTCTGACCAGATCCAACCTGATGAAGGCTTATCTTGATGATCCGGTCACGCCGATCAAAAAAGGTGGCAACGTGGCGGTAGTCGGCGGCGGTAACGTCGCGATGGATGCGGCCAGGACAGCTCTTCGTTTAGGTGCCGACAAGGTCTATATCGTCTACAGAAGGTCGATGGAAGAACTTCCGGCCCGAAAAGAGGAAGTCGAACATGCGAAGGAAGAAGGTATCGACTTCAGACTGTTGAACAATCCGGTGGAGATCATGGGTTATAACAACCCCGATGATCCAAGGGATGAAAGAAACGGCTTTGTCACAGGTATCAGATGTATCCGCATGGAACTTGGTGAACCCGATGCCTCCGGCCGCAGAAGACCGGTGGAGATCGCAGGATCGGAATTCGTCCTGGACGTCGATACGGTCATCATGGCTATCGGTACATCCCCCAATCCTTTGATCAAGAATACGACGGAAGGCCTGGAAGTAAACAAAAGGGGCGGTATCATCATCGATGAAGATGGTCTCACTTCAAGACAAGGTATCTATGCCGGTGGCGATGCGGTGACCGGGGCCGCGACGGTAATAAGTGCGATGGGTGCCGGCAAGCTGGCGGCCAGATCGATCGATGAATACTTAAGCAAGCAATAAGATGAAACTATATATTCGTTCCAACAATTTTACCGATATCCAGATGAAGCAGGCGATCGAGTGTATCGACATCCTTTCGACCCAGGGTCACATCTGTTCGGTATCTCAACATACCAGTTACCTGTTGTATGATGATGCTTCAGGCCATCGTTTTGAACCGGAAGATTGCGATCTGATCGTCTCTTTAGGCGGCGATGGGGCTTTGCTTAGGGCAGCCAAGCTGGCAGTCAAAGTCGGAAAACCCCTGATCGGTATCAACAGTGGCCGTCTGGGTTATCTTTGTGCGATGTCTTTTGACGAGATCGAAACTTTTGAAGATGTTTTCAAGGATTGTGAGGTCTCAAGAAGGTCGATGTTGCAGCTACAGATCGACGGACAGGAACAATTGGCTTTAAATGACATCGTCATCTCCAAGGACGACTTCGGCAAGACGGTCGATCTTTCTCTGGAACTGGAAGAAGGAAAGAAGATCGATGTCAGAGGTGACGGTTTGATCATCTGTACGCCGACCGGTTCAACAGCCTACAATATTTCGGCCGGTGGTCCGATATTGGCCTATGATGCCAAAGTGTTGGCGGTCACGCCGATCTGTGCACACGACAAGAACACCTATCCCCGGGTCGTCAATGACGACAGACCTATCAAGGTCTATGTAAATCATGAAAGTGCCGGGATCTATGCGGATGGCGAATATCTCAAGGATTTCGACGATCATATCGTTATCGCTAAGGCGGAAAGATATCTGGAGCTTTATCTGAAAAAGTAAGGCAGAAAAAGGAGAAAACTTGAAAGAGTATCGTTTTTACGGCTGGAAGACCGCCGACATCAAAGATGCTAAAGGTCTGGATCCTCGTGATTATTACGATCTTCTTTTAAATGTCTGGTGTGTTGAGACCTGTGCGCCAAGGATGCGTAAAGACTGGAGCAAAGATAATAAAACGCTGGGCCAATGTTCGATCACGGCCTTTCTGTTGCAGGATATCTATGGCGGCAAAGTCTATGGTGTCCCGCTTGGCGATGGCAACTTCCACTGTTTCAATGATGTCGATGGGTGTGTATTCGATCTGACAAGTGAACAGTTCGGGGATACAATCCTTGATTACAGTAACTGTCCGGAACAGTTTCGGGAGGTGCATTTCGCAAAAGAGGAAAAGCGTTTACGTTATGAACTGCTCAAGGAAAGGCTGGAAGAGAAGCTGGCTGAAAGATGAGACGGGTCTAAAGGCTGCTTAAGTATTTCCGGAATAATATTATGAAATGACGGATGAAGTTCAATGGGATTTTATCCGTTTTTTATATGCTGTGATTATTTGTCCGGATGGGTAAAAAATATCTCTTAGGATATAGGCAAATCAAGTATAATTTAGTTATGACGTTTGAAGAATTCAGGAAAGCTTTGAGTCAAAGAGGTATTGAACTGGATGAGAAGAAAGAGGTTCAGCTTAATACCTATGCGGATTATCTCAAGGAATATAACGAAAAGGTCAATCTGACGGCGATAACCGAATATGAAGAGGTTCTGGATAAGCACTTCTATGATTCTCTGCTGGCGGCTGATCGAAGGCTGGAAGGTACGCTGGTCGATGTGGGCAGCGGAGCCGGTTTTCCCGGGGTGGTCTTAAAGATCGTCTTTCCTGAATTGAAGGTGATATTACTGGAGCCGATCGGGAAAAGATGTGTATTCCTTAATTCTCTGATCGAAAAGCTTGATTTGAAGGATATCGAGGTCGTCAATCAAAGGGGTGAGGACCATTGTCTTGAACATCGTGAGGCTTATGATTATGTGACGGCCAGGGCGGTTTCCAACCTCAATGCTTTGATCGAAGTATGCGGGGCGATGGTCAAAAAAGATGGCTATTTCATCTGTTTACGAGGCCATAAAGGAAGAGAAGAACTGAAAGAAGCGGCCAAGGCCATTGAAACGATGGGTTTTGCGGTCGAATCGGTCAAAGATGAATGCATCTACAGTGGTGATAAAAGAGTCATCGCATATCTTAAAAAAGTGCGTACAACGCCATTAAAATATCCTAGGAAATATAATATAATTAAGAAGAGTCCATTATGAAAAAAGAGATAGTAAGAATAAAGTTAAACAAGATCATTCCCAACAAGAATCAGCCCCGACTGGATTTTTATGATGATTCCATCAAAGGTCTGGCCGAATCCATCAAACAGAATGGTCTGTTACAGCCGATCACGGTACGCAAGAACGGTGATAAGTTTGAACTGATCGCCGGGGAAAGAAGATACAGAGCCTGTCTGCTTAACGGGGCCAGTGATATCGAAGCCATTATCATGGAGAGTTCCGATGATGAGTCGGCTAATCTGGCTTTGATCGAAAACCTGCAAAGAGAAGATCTCAATGCGATCGAACAGGCCATGGCTATGCAAAGGATCATGCGCAGTGAAGATCTGACGCAAAACGAACTGGCGGAAAGACTGGGCTATCGCCAATCGACCGTTGCCAACAAGCTGCGTCTTTTGAAACTGCCGGAGTACATCAAACAGGCGATCGCCCATGGAACGATCACCGAGCGCCATGCAAGAGCTCTTTTAAATGTACCGGCCGACAAGCTGGAAGAGGTCTATCTGACCATCACCAACCGCAAATACAACGTCTCCAAGACGGAGGAATATATCAGAGAACTTACGGAGAAGCACCATTCCAAGGGTGTTTCCAACAATGTGAGGATCGGCATCAATACGATCAACGAGGCTTATGAACTTTGCAGGCGTTCGGGTATCGATGCGGATCTGCAGATAACGGAATACGATGACAATGTCAAGATCGTCATCAAGATGAAGAAGTAGGAGGTTCTATGGCAAGAACGATCGCTATCGCGAACCAGAAGGGCGGTGTCGGCAAGACTACCACTTCCATCAATCTGGCTGCCGGACTGGCATATATAAACAAAAAAGTCCTTTTAGTGGATTTCGATCCGCAGGGCAATGCGACGCAGGGTGTCGGCCATCGGGTAGGTCTCAAGGACCTGACGGCTTACGATGCCATTTTGAACGATGTCGATATCAAAGACTGTCTCAAGAAACTGCAGAAGCCGCCGATGACCCTGCTGCCGGCCAATATCAATCTGGCTGGAGCGGATCTGGAACTGGCGAAGATCGAACGGAATCGGGAACAGCTCTTGAAGAATGCCCTGGATTCCATCAAGGATGATTATGATTACATCATCATCGACTGTCCGCCTTCCCTGGGATTACTCAATACCAATGCCCTGACGGCGGCGGATTCCGTTTTGATTCCGGTGCAGAGCGAGTATTACGCTTTGGAAGGTATCACCCAGCTCTTACAGACGATAAGACTGGTACAGAAGCTCTTCAATCCCAATCTGAAGATCGAAGGTGTATTGTTAACGATGTATGATGCCAGGACCAATCTTTCGGCCGAAGTGGGTCAGGAGATCCGCAAGCACTTCAAGGAGAAGGCCTACAAGACCTACATCCCGCGCAATATCAAGCTTTCGGAAGCTCCCAGTATGGGCCTTTCGATCTACGACTATGCCATAACTTCGGAAGGAGCCAAGGCTTATGTGGCTTTGACTAGAGAAGTACTGGCGGCGGAGGCTAAAGATGGCAACTAAGAAGAAGCTGGGCAAGGGTCTGGATGCGATCTTCGGGGAGGATATCGATTCCTTCCTGGATGATATCGAAAAAAGCGCTCAGGCCAATGCCAAGGGAAGCGATGAACTGGCGATCTCTTCGATCAGGCCCAATCCCTATCAGCCCCGTAAGGAGTTTGATGAGAATGGCTTGAAAGAACTGGCCGAGTCGATCAAAGAGAACGGCGTCTTCCAGCCTATCCTGGTCAGAAAGTCGGTTCAGGGCTATGAACTGGTGGCAGGTGAAAGAAGACTTAGGGCTTCCAAGCTGGCGGATAAGACGACCATTCCGGCTATCATCGTCGATTTCGATGATAAGCAGATGATGGAGATCTCGCTGTTAGAGAATATACAGCGTAAGGATCTGACACCGATCGAGGAGGCAAGCGCCTATGCTCAGCTGATCAAGAAACTGGGCTATACGCAAGACCAGCTGGCCAAGCGTTTAGGCAAGTCACGGACCAATGTGGCCAATATGCTCAGATTATTGTCTTTGCCGGAAGGGGTCAAGAAACTGGTCAACGAGGGTAAGCTGTCCTATGGTCAGGCTAGAACATTGCTTAGCGTTGAAGATGAAGATGAAATGCTGGCACTGGCGGATAAGACGGTCAAGGACGGTCTTTCGGTTAGAGAACTGGAAAGGCTGACTTCGCCCAAAGAAAAGAAGGCTCCCAAGGAGCCCAAGGCCGAACAAAGAGATCCTTTCATGGAAGATGTGGTCGACCGTTTGCGCAAAAAGTTTGCGACCAGAGTAGAAATCAGAAACAAATGCATCAGTATCAAGTATACTGATAATGAAGATCTAAATAGAATACTGGACATCATGGATGTCATCGAGGAGTAGAAAGGATAATATTATGGCAGAAAATGAAGAGAAGATCGTACTGACTTTAGGTGAAGAGGAAGTCGTAGAGGAGACGGTTGAAGCCGTTGAAGAAGAGAAGGAACATATCACGGTTCCGGTTTCCGATGTAGTCGGCTATGCCAAACTTGATGATTCAAGCTTAAGTGAAGAAGAGAAAAAGATGGTCAATGATTTCGCTTCACAGATCGATATCATGCAGACCAACACGATCTTACAGTATGGCGCTACCGCCCAGTCCAAGGTCGCCGATTTTTCGGATACGGCTTTGAAGAACGTCAGGACCAAGGATATCGACACGGTCGGTGATACTTTACTGGAACTGGTTGCGGAACTGCGCAATTTCGATGTCGATGAAAAGGAAGACGGTTTCTTTGCGAAGCTGTTCAAGAAGGGTTCCAATTCGATCAACGATGTCAAGTCCAAATATGATAGTGCCAACGCCAATGTCGATAAGATCGTCAAGATCCTGGAGAACCATCAGATCACTTTGATGAAGGATATCTCCCTTTTGGATCAGTTATATGAAAAGAACCTGGTCAACTTCAAGGAACTGACGATGTATATCCTCGCCGGTCAGAAGAGACTGGAAGAGATCAAACAGAACGACTTGCCGGCAGCTTTGAAGAAGGCGGAGGAATCCGGACTTCCGGAAGATGCGCAGGCGGCCAACGACCTTTCCGAAGCGATCACCCGTTTCGAGAAGAAGCTGCATGACCTGGAACTGACCAGAATGGTCTCCATCCAGATGGCTCCGCAGATCAGACTGGTTCAAAACAACGACACGCTGATGACGGAAAAGATCCAGTCGACGCTGGTCAATACCATTCCGCTTTGGAAGTCACAAATGCTTATAGCATTAGGTATCGCTCACTCCAAGGAGGCCGTCAAGGCTCAAAATGAAGTCTCCGAGATGACCAACAAGATGCTGAAGGAAAATGCCGAAGCTCTCAAGATGGCTACGATCGAGACCGCCAAAGAGTCTGAGAGAGGTATCGTGGATATCGAGACCCTCACCGAGACTAACCAGAAGCTCATCGAAACCCTGGAAGAAGTCAAGCGTATCCAGACGGAAGGCAGAGAGAAGAGACTTGCCGCGCAAACCGAACTGCGTCGCATCGAATCTCAGCTTCAGCATGAGCTGACGGATGTCATCAACAAATAATCCGTTTTAAAGTCATTAATTTTATCTGGTGCAGACCTATCGATCTGCACCTTTTTTGAATATTATTTGATCGTTTAGGATCATAGGCAAGTACTGATGGTTTAGATTAATATCAAACATAATGGTATTCTCAATTTGACATGATATGATTAAGGCAGATGTATATCCTTTAATCAAGGAGGATTTATGAACAAAAGAAACAATTGTCTGTTATGTCACGATGCTGCCTGTACCAGAGAGTGTGGGGTCATGGAACCTGACAGGATCTTAAGGAGCCTGTATTTTGAAAATAAAGATGTCGTGATAAATGAACTGAGTGAAAAGATCGCGTGTACTGATTGCGATGGGCGTTGCGAAGGAAAATGTCCGATCCATTTCAACATCCGGGATACGATCCTTTCGCTGCCCATAAATGATGGGGAAAAGGTGGAGATAGACTACGATATCCTCAAGACCGATTTCTGCGGTATCCCTTTGGAGAATCCTTTCCTGCTTTCTTCTTCGGTCGTCGCTTCGACATATGACATGTGCGCGAGAGCTTTTGAAGCCGGCTGGGCCGGTGCAGCTTTCAAGACGATCTGTCTGATGGATATCGAAGAAGCTTCTCCGCGTTTTGCGGCGATCAAGGACAACGAGAGGATCATCGGTTTCAAGAACATCGAACAGCTTTCCGAACATTCCGTGGCAGAAAACATCGAAGTCTTCAAGCGACTCAAGAAAGATTATCCCCACAAATTCCTGCTGGTTTCGATCATGGGCCGAGATGAGAAAGAATGGGCCTATCTGGCTTCATTGCTCAATGAAGAATGTGCCGATGCTTTGGAACTGAATTTCTCGTGTCCGAATATGACCGAAGATGCCACAGGCAGCGATGTCGGTCAGATCCCCGAACTGGTCGAAAAGTACTGCCGGGTGGTGAAGGAGAATACGAAGCTGCCGTTTATCGCCAAGCTCACCCCGAACGTGACGCATATCGAAGAGGCGGCGGATGCGGCGATCAGAGGCGGTGCGGATGGCGTGGCAGCCATCAATACGATCAAGAGTCTGATCGAGGTCATATTGAATATGAAAAACAGAAGCTATCTGGCTTCGATCGGCGGCTATTCGGGCAAGGCGGTCAAGCCGATCGCTTTGCGTTATATCGCCGAGTTAGGCAAAGATGAGAACCTTCAGGGCAAACACATCTCCGCTATGGGCGGTATCGAGACCTGGGAAGATGCTTTGGAATACATCTCCTTAGGGGCAACGACTGTGCAGGTGACGACGGCGGTCATGGAATACGGCTATCGGATCATCGATGATCTAAGAAGCGGGGCGGCTTTGTGTCTGATGAGACTGGGTTGCAAGTCGGTGAAAGATCTGATCGGCCAGTGTCTGGATGAGATCGTACCGACCGAGGAATTGGATCGTTCCTTTGTCATCTACCCCCGTTTCTTAAGGCAGAATTGTGTGGGTTGTCAAAGATGTTATCTTTCCTGTATGGATGGCGGTCATCAGGCCATCAGGATCAAAGACGGCTATCCTGTTCTGGATCCGGAAAAATGCGTGGGCTGTCATCTGTGCGTCCTGGTCTGTCCTAACGGGGCGATCGAATCTTCAAGGATCAAGGTACCCAAGAAGAAGGGCTGAAACATCATATAGGGTTCATGTTTACCATGACCCTTTTTTTTACACAGCATGGCAGTCGTTCTGTTATAAAATTAAAGGGAAAGATATTTAAAGAGAAAAGAAAATGAAGAAAAGACCCAAGAGACTTATCCAATATATCCTTCTGAGCCTGCTAGTTTTGTCGTTATTTGGCTGTCAGCAGAAGCAGGAGGAAGAGACGATTGAAACTTTAACAGTCGAAGACTGCGACACGCTTCATGAAGAGGAATTCGGTGGCGTCTATATCAAGGTCACGATCGATGATTTCAATGACCTGGGTTTTTCTTATGGCGACAGTGTCGATGTCGAGTTTTCCACCGGTTATAAGCTGACGGACATCCCTTACTATAACGGCTACTATGTCGATGCGGGCGATCCGCTTCTGATCGGCTATCCCGGTTATGATTTCATCAAAGCGACGATCAACTATGGTGACGACCTTTGGGAAGAAGCCGGACTGATGGCAATGAATGTCGATAAAAAGGAAAACCTCTTTAAGTTGGCTGCTCTGGATGAACATTCCAAGGCGACCATCTCGCTCAATGAAAAAGGCAAGTACCTGGCCATCCAGGAAGCCATGGATATCCATTACGAGGATGAAAGAAACAAGTTTGAAAGTGATGAGGAATTCGCCAATTTCCGCAATATAAAGATGGGTAACATTGCGGAAGGTATCGTCTATCGTTCCGCTTCGCCCTGCGACAATCAGCACAATAGGGCTCCTTATGTAGACAGGCTGATCGAAAAGGCCGGTGTCAGATACATCGTGGATCTGGCGGATAATGGCGTCAAACTGGAAAAATACATCGCCGCGGATGATTTTGATTCACCTTACTTCCTTTCTCTTTATGAGGAAAACAATGTCATGCCGCTGGCTTTGAATATGAACTATACCTCCGAAGAATTCATGGTGAAGGTAGCCGACGGTTTCATTGCGATGGCTAATAATGAAGGACCCTATCTGATCCATTGCACCGAAGGAAAGGATAGGACCGGTTTTGTCTGCATGTTACTGGAGGCGCTGGCGGGAGCCGATTATCAAGCGATTGCGGATGACTACATGCTGACATACGACAACTACTACAAGATCAATAAAGTCAAGGATCCCTCCAAGTATCAGACGATTCTGGAGAAGAATCTCGATGCGATGATAAAGACGGTGATCAATGACGACAGTGTCGATTTCAAGAATTCCGATCTGTCGCTCTATGCCCGCAATTATCTGCTTAAGGCCGGAATGGAAGATGAACAGATCGATAGACTGTTGGAAAAGTTAAGTTAAAGAATGATTAAAGAGATGGCGATCAAAGACCTCGACAAGACGCTGATCATCTGCCCGGACAGCTATAAAGCGCAAGTACTGGAAGAGCTCTACAGCCAGAAGATGATCGTCGATGTCAAATTCATGACTTTGGAACAATACCGTAAAAAGTATTATTTTGATCATGACATCAAAGCGGAGAAGTATCTGAAAGACAGATACGGTCTTTCCATCGCCAATGCCAGGGAGATTCTGGATAATCTTTATTGCGTCGATCCGGATGAAGAATATGAGGATCCCAAACTGATAAAATTAGTTGAATATCGTAAAGAGCTCGATGAGAAGGGTTTACTGATCTACGATCCGCTTTTCATTTCTTCCATCAAAGACCGGATGATCATCGTGACGGGTTACGGTCTTTTGAACAAGGAAGATGAAAGGATAATCAAGGGACAGGCACTTCCTTATGAGTTTAAGGAAAGAAAGTGTCGCATCGCCTGTTTCGAGCAGATCGAAGAGGAAGTCGCCTATCTTTATGCAATGATAGAGGAACTGCTTAGACAGGGTGTCGATATCAACGACATCTATGTGCTCAATGCCACAAAAGAATACGAGGCTTATTTCAAACGTTTCAATGAATACTACGGTTTTAAGATAGCTTATGAAAAAGGCGATGTGCTTTTAGGCTGCCGTTTAGCGAAAGAGATGCTAGAGATGATCGAGGAGACGGGTAAGGAAGAGATCTACGAGTTCCTTAATGGACAGGATGAAGAGATAGCTCAGCAGCTCATTTCCATCATCAACAAGTATCCTCAATACGATTTGAAAGAGGTAAAGGATTTCATCATCGACGATCTATCCCATGCCAAAGCCGACAGTATCTCTTATCGCAATGTCGTGAACTGTGTCGAGATCTTTCATCGTTTCAAAGAAAGTGACCATGTCTTCTTGTTAGGTTTTAACGATAAGACACCGGCCTATCGAAGTGACATCGATTATATCAGCGACAAGCTCTGTGCAAAATTGGGAAAGTCCACTTCACAAGAGGCTAACGCTTTACTCAGAGAGAATGTCAGAGGATATCTCTCGCAGATCGAAAACCTCAATATTTCTTACTGTCAGGCTTCGCCTTTTGAGAAACACGAGTTCTGCAATCTTCTGGACAAAGAAGAATATGAGACTTTCAAGCCGGAAAGAAGGCTCGATAAGAATGATGAATATAACCGGGTCTTGCTGGGATACATGCTGGACGACTTCAACCAGTATGGGGTCAAAGATGAGGATCTGGCTGTCCTGTATAACACCTATTCGGATGAGGGCTTTTACGAATATGACAACCGCTTCAAGGGCCTTGTTCAAAGACAGCTCGACGGTATTGATGGGGTCAGACTTTCCTATTCGAATATGGACAAGTTCTATAAGTGTGCCTTCGCCTACTATATCGAAAATATTCTTGGTTTAAACGAATTCTCCGAGACCTTCTATACCAAGTCCGGTACCTTATGTCACGAAGTGCTCAAGGATCTTTTCCGGAAGAAGGACTTCGATTTTGAAAGTTCCTGGAAAGACAATTATGCGGCCATGGCCAAGGGGCAGGAGCTGTTTGAAAACGAGAAAGAACTTTTCTTTATCGACAGGATCAAAGAGGAACTCAAAGAGGATGTAAAGATCATTCTGGCGCAAAAGGCCAAGACGGGTCTGGATAGGCAACTGTGTGAGAAGAGTTTCAATATCGGGATCGATGATAAGCTTGTCTTCAAAGGTTTCATCGACAAGGTCATGTATAGGGAATTGGATGATGAGGTCATTGTGGATGTGATCGACTATAAGACGGGATCATCGGCTTCCATCAAGGAGAAGCTGATGGACTTTGGTTTAAGTCTGCAGCTGCCCAGTTATATGTATCTTTTAAGAAAGGACAATCCTTTTAATAAGAAGATCAGCTATGGCGGTTTCTATCTTCAGCATTTGATCAATTCCGATCGCAAGTTTGATGAGGAAAAGGACCTGGAAATGCAGAAATTGGAATCCATGAAACTGGAAGGATATACCAGTTCCGATATGGAGAGGATGCAGTATTGCGATAAAACGCTCTATCTGGGAAGCAGCGAGATCATCAAGGGCCTGCGTTTAAAGAAAGACGGTTCTTTCCATGGAGCCAGCCGGACAAAAAGCGACTTCGAGATGGAAGCGATGATCGAAAATGTGGAAGACAAGATCGCAAAGGCGAAAGAGCGGATCTTTGCCGGGGATTTCCGGATCGATCCCAAACAGATCGATGGCGTCAATGAGTCGTGCGGCTATTGTCCATACGAAGCTTTGTGCTACAAGCGTTATTCCGATTTGCAGTATCTGTCGACTGCTCAGAAGGAGGAAGAAGATGCCTGAGGTCTGGACCAAGCAGCAGGAAAAAGCCATCTCAAGTTTCGGTCACAATATCCTGGTATCCGCCGGTGCCGGCAGCGGCAAGACCGCCGTGCTTTCGGAAAGGGTCTATAGACTGGTTGGGGAAAGGAAGATCGATGTCGATCGTCTTTTGGTGCTGACTTTTACCAACAAGGCGGCAGCCGAAATGAAGAAGCGGATCAGGGACAAGATCCTGGCGGACAAGGATAGTCTCTTTAATAGTGCAGAAGAAAAGAGAAAACAGATAAACAAGATCGAAAGCAGCTTCATCATGACCTTCGATGCCTATGCCTTGTCACTGGTGAAAAAGTATCATTATCTTTTGAATGTCGATAAAGACATTGCCATCATCGATGCCAACATCCTGGCTAAGAAAAGCGAGGAACTGCTCGATGAGATCATGGAGGAGAAGTATCGTCAGAAAGACGAAGTTTTCATCAGAATGATCGAGACCTATTGCGTCAAGGATGACAGAGAGATCAGGACTTTGATCATGTCGATCCTGAATCGTCTGCAGATGGTCTATGAAAGAGATAAATATATAAAAGAGTATGCGGATAGATTCTACTCCGATGAAGCTAAGGATCTCTATCTTGAGGAATATGAGCTGATTTTATTGGAAGAGGTCAGCGAGATTAGAAGGCTTGTCAATGAACTTTCTTATGGTGTGGAAAATGTAAGTGATTATTTTATCGGCATCGATGAACTGCTTAGAGCAGATAGCTATGATGCGATCAAGGCAGCTTGTGATATTCTGGAGATCTCCAAGAAACGTCTGCCGGCAAACAGCGGGGTAAGCGAAGTCAAAAAGAAGCTTGGCGAAGCTATCAAACAACTGAAATCTTTAGTCAAAGATGATGCGTCTGTTTTGATCAAAGAGGTCATGGCCAACCGTGAGTTCGATCTTTGTCTTTTGAAGATCGCCGATGAACTGGAAGAAAGGATAAGTCGCTTTAAAAAGGAAGTTGGAGCCTATGGTTTTTCCGATATCTTTAGAATGGCCATCGATCTGGTCAACGATCATGATTGGCTGGCCAAGGAAGTAGGGGAAAGTTTTGATGAGATACTGATCGACGAATATCAGGATACCAACGACCTGCAGGATGATTTCATATCCAAGATATCCCATGACAATGTCTACATGGTCGGTGACATCAAACAGTCCATCTATCGTTTCCGTAACGCCAATCCAAAACTGTTTCTGACCAAGTATTTCGACTATCAGGAAGATGGTCAAAACGAACTACTGGAGCTGCCGCACAATTTCCGCAGCCGCAAAGAAGTACTTGATGATGTCAATGTGATCTTCGATCGCCTGATGGATGTTGAAGTAGGCGGTGCCGATTACAAGAAGGAACATCACCTGATCGCGGGTCGAAGCGATGAGAAGATTCAAGGCCAGCACCAGCATCTTTCGATCCTCAACTACGAATACGATAAGAACGAATATCCGTTTACGGATTTCAATAAACACGAAGTTGAAGCTTTTATTATGGCTAAGGATATCCGTGACAAGGTCGGCTCTTTCATGGTGAAAGATAATGGTGTGATCAGACCCAGCGAGTATCGGGATTTCTGCATCATCGTCGATCGTACGACCAACTTCGATCTCTATAAGCAGATCTTCACTTCCATGTCCATCCCGGCCATCATCGAGAAGGATGAGAAGATGAGCGATACGGATCTGATCTATGCTTTGAAAGCGATCTTTAAACTTTTGGAGAAGATAAGAGCTGAAGAATACGATTACGATTTCCGTTTCGCTTATGCCTCTTTGGCCCGCAGTTTTCTGGCAGCGATGAAGGACAGTGAACTTTACGATATCTTCAAAAAAGAATCGTTTTTAGATACGGCTCTATACGATAAAGTGAAACAGATCGCGGATAAGGCCGATCGTTTAACGATCGGAGATATCCTCGATGAGATAGTCAAGAGTTTTGATGTCTACGAGAAGATCTACAGCATCGGTGAAGTAAAAGACAATCTGATCAAACTCGACTATCTCTATCAGCTCTCTCACAGTCTGAATAAGTCCGGTTACGACTATCTCTCTTTCAATGAATACCTGGACAGCGTCTTTGAAGCTGAAGACAGAGATATCACCTATAACGTCGATGAGGAAGCCTTGAATGCGGTGAAGATCATCAATATCCACAAGGCCAAGGGTCTGCAATACAAGATCTGTTACTTCCCGGCTTTGGATGTGGCTTTCAATGAAAGCGAGACTTCCGATCGTTTCATTTTCAATAAGGATTCCGGTATCATCATGCCCAGCCTTGTTGAGAAGCGAGGTTTGAAAGAGACGATACGCAAAAAGATCTTCGTTAGGGATTATCTGAAGGAAGACATCGGTGAGAAGCTGCGTTTATTCTATGTAGCCTTGACCAGAAGCGAAGAGAAGATGATCATGGTCGCTTCCTTGAAAGATAATACGGTTGATGGCAAGATGGTTCCCGAGGAACAAAGGATAAGTGCCAGAAGCTTCAATCAGCTGTTGAGCTATGTCTATAGAGATTTAAGTGACAATGATCTGATCGAAGATATCGATCTAAATGATTATCTTTTTGATCGCGATTATCGCACTATCGTTGCCAGAGATCTTAAAAAGCTTAGTGATAGTGACGTTAAGAAACTCAGCGTGGAAAAGAAAGTCGTCATCGAACCGGAAAAGATCGAAACTTCGCACTTCTCCAAGAAGGCAGGCCTGATCGATGAAGCCACGATAAACAGGATGGAACTTGGTACCACGCTGCACTACTATCTGGAGACTCTGGATCTTTCCGCTCCTGATTTCAGTCTCATCGATAAGCGCTATGTCCGTTACATAAAAGCTTTCATGGACAGCGATCTGATGAAGGATGCCAAGGCGGGTAAGGCCTATAAGGAATACGAGTTCATCTATGAACAGGACAATGAGCGAAAACACGGTTTCATCGATTTACTGATGGAATACGATGATCATTTCGATATCATCGACTATAAGACCAAGAATATCGATGATGAACACTATGATGAACAGCTGAACGGTTATCGTTCCTATATCGAAAAGATCTCGGATAAGAAGGTTTTCTGTTATCTGTACAGTATAATTGATGGTGAAGTAAGGGAAGTTAAGTGAAATGATCTACATTATGTCCGATATGCATGGCCAGTATAAGCGATACAAGGCGATGTTAGAGAAGATACAGCTTAAAGACGACGATAAACTCTACATCCTGGGTGATGCCATCGACAGAGGTCCGGGTTCTTTGGAGATCCTTTTCGATATCATGGACAGGGACAATGTCGAGATGTTTTTAGGCAACCATGAGCACATGATGCTGACATACTTGGAGGGAAGCGATCGGATGAGCTGGTTCTATGGCGTCAACGGCGGCAGTGAGACCTATAAACGTTTCAAGGAATGTTCCAAGGAGACCCAAAAAAAGATCGTCGATTTCCTGCTGTATAATACGACGATCAAAAAGGATCTCTATCTGGGCGACAAGCGCTACATTCTCTCCCATACTTCCGCCCTTAATGATGGTGTCGACATCTATACTAAAGACCACGTCAATAATCTGATGGGTATTCAGGATATCATGTGGAACATGACTTATCAGAACATCGAATCGATACAGGATCTGCCTCAGACGGATAAAGAGACCTACTTCATTTCGGGTCATATCATCACCATGCGGCTTTCGGGCACTGATGAAGTCTTCATCCAGCACTATCCCAACGGTTACAGCTGGTACGATATCGACTGCGGCTGTGCCATGGGTTCCTATTACGGGGCTCTGTCGTGTCTCAAGATCGATGAAAACGGGAATATCCTGGATATCTATTATGTCCGTTAGACTTAAGTTGAATAGGCATTTTTAAAGGCCGGGGTACCGGCCTTTAATGTTTATAATGTTTTACGATATTCCTTCACGATATCCATGAACTCTTTGACTCTGCCAAAGTCGACAGGGTTTTCGAATTTGCCGTCTACTTTAAATGTTGTAGCACAGACCGCACCATCGGAGGCCTTTAGCTGTCTGACGATATTGTCTTTGTTGCAGCCTGTATTGCACAAGACCGGAGTCTTGGTTACGGAGCTTTTTACTTTGGTAAGGACCTGGGTATCGGTTTCAGCACCGGCTGTTAGTCCTGATACGCAGATGGCATCGGGTCGACAGTTGAATTCGGTCGTTTTGGCGATCTGGGCGATATCTCTATCAGCTAAATATTTGGCGGCTTCCGGTACGATGTTGTATAACATCTTTACATCATCGGCTCCGATTCTGTGTCTGTGTCTGGCCGTCATACCCGGATCCGTGTTCCAGATGCCGAAGTCTGAGGCATAAACACCCGAGATGATCTCTCTGATGAACTTTCCCCCTGTGGCTTTGGCGACATCCAAAGAGGCAATGGGGTCCCAGAGGCAGTTGATGCCATAGGGTATTGTTACTTCATCCTGCAGCTTTCCTACCACAAAGGACATGGCAGCTAAAGTGATGGGTTCCATCTTGGTGAGATAAGGCAAGGCATATTCATTGGAAAACATGATGCCATCAACGCCGCCTTCTATTAAGGCTTTAACATCCTTCCTTGCGCATTCAACGACTTTCTCCATGCCACCTTGCTCATCATAATAGGGATCACCCGGCAGTGGCTGCAGGTGGCACATGGCGATGATGGGCTTTTCGACATTGAAAGTTTCTTTTAACCAGTTAGAAGTATCTGCGTAGAAATCCAAAGCCATATTATTTTTCCTTCTTTCGTTTTACAGATTAATGATAATACACTTGATTTTGGCTGAGCAATAAAACGCTATAAAAAACCGTTTCAGATGAACGGTTCTTCGATGATCTTTATATTCAGGTCTTTGAGATGTCCCATAGCCCTGTCGATATCATCCAGTTTCAGCAGGTCTTTGGGATCATGGGCGTCGATGCCGACGGTAGCTCTGATATCGTATTGGCTAAGGATGGTCCAGAACTTCTTATTGGGATACCAGTAATCTTCACCATAGTCGAAGGGTTTAAGGCCTTTACCGATGCCGCGGATATTGATCTCGACAGGAGTCTTTGTCTCTTCGCATTTCTTGCCTATCATGTGAGCGGCTTTGCCGCAGGCTTCAGTGAAAACGTTTTGATGGTTGAGGAAGACATCGGGATGACACAGATAGGTGTAAATGCCGGTATCAAGGGCCTTGCAGACGGTATCGGCATATTCCATGATCTTGTCGTCACTGACTTCCTTGAAAAAGGAGATGCCATCGGAAGTATAGGGATCGGTGTAGTGCTGGCCCAGCAGCATATAATCGATCCTTTCTTTCAACTGTCTTCTTTCTTCAGTGGCGAAATCGTAGTGTTCACTTTCCAGTCCGACAAGGATCTCTATCTGATCCTTGTATTTCTCTTTGAGGGATAGAATACTCTCAAGATATCCGTCAAGTTCTTCCCAGTGCATGTGATTGCCGGGACGGTAGTACCTGGAAAAAGGGGCATGATCGGAAAAGCCCAGTATCTTGTAGCCGGCTTTGATGGCGGCCTGGACGTATTCTTCGTCGCTTCCGGAAGCGTGTCCGCAGCGGGCAGTGTGGGTGTGGTAGTTGTATATAAGCATGATCTGTTTTCCTTCTTATGTATTTAATCATTTTTACCCGCTTCCTTTCAAGCAAAAGACCTCTATCTTATGCGATAATAAAGGTACAAGAAGGAGAATAACAATGCCATTTAAAAAAGGTTTTTTATGGGGCGGTGCGACGGCTGCCAATCAGATCGAGGGTGCCTGGAATCTGGACGGCAGAGGTCCGGCTTTGACGGATGTGACGACCGGCGGTACGGCGACGCAGGCCCGAAAGATCACCTACATCGATAAGGACGGCAAGCCCGGTTTCATCACCAGACTTGAGAAGCTGCCTGAGGGTGCCCACTATGCCGTATTGGATGATTGCCTCTATCCCAATCACGACGGCATCGATTTCTATCACAGGTACAAGGAGGATATCGCCTTATTTGCGGAGATGGGCTTCTCTGTTTTCAGAATGTCGATTTCCTGGTCGAGGCTTTATCCTACCGGTATGGAGGAAGAACCGAATCAGAAAGGTATCGAATTCTATCGCAATGTTTTCAATGAACTGAAAAAATACAATATCGAACCCTTAGTCACGATCTGGCATTTCGATACGCCTTTGTATCTGGAAGAGACGCTGGGTGACTGGAAGAACCGGGAACTGATCCCCTTGTTCGTCAAATTTGCCAGGACCTGTTTCACGGAATTTAAGGGACTGGTCAAATACTGGCTTACTTTCAACGAGATCAACAATACGATCAACTTCCTGCCTGACAATATGCCGGATGAATACTTCCAGGATGCCTATCAGCATCTGCACAATCAGTTTGTCGCCTCGGCCAAGGCCGTCAAGATCGGTCATGAGATCGATCCCGACAACATGATCGGCTGTATGATCTGCGGCATCACCTACTATCCGCACACCGAAGATCCGAAGGATATCCTCTTCAACCGCTACAAGTGGGAAAAAGGCATCTTCTATTGCGGGGATGTGCAATGTTTCGGCCACTATCCGACTTATGCGCAGAAACTCTGGGATGAGCACAATGTCAAACTGGATATCACGGAAGATGATATCACTTCTTTGATGGAAGGCACAGTCGATATGTACACCTTCTCCTACTATATGTCGATGTCGGTCACGACCCATAAGGATGCGGCTGCCGCTTCCGGCAACATGGTCCGCGGCACGAAGAATGAGTATCTGCACTATTCCGATTGGGGCTGGGCTTACGACCCGGATGGCTTGCAATACTATCTGGAGATGATCTATGATCGCTATGAAAGACCATTGATGGTCGTGGAGAACGGTTTAGGTGCCTATGATACGGTGGAAGAGGATGGTTCCATCCACGATGAATACCGCATCGAATACTTCCGCAAACATATCGCCACGATGAAGAAAGCTGTCGAAAACGGTGTCGATCTATTGGCCTATACAACCTGGGGACCGATCGACCTGGTATCGGCCGGTACCGGTGAGATGAGAAAACGTTACGGTTTCATCTATGTGGATAAACACGATGACGGTACGGGTACGATGAAACGTTCAAGGAAGGATTCCTTCTACTGGTATAAGAAGGTCATCGCTTCCAATGGCGAAGATCTGGACTAAACATGATCTTAGGGAGATGTGGCTTGCCATGTCTCCTTTTTTATTGTCCGAATTTTTACCCAGGCTTTTTCTTTGTTTAGGCTATCCTGAAGGCAGGAGGAAACGAGAATGAAAAAGGCGGAAAAATTGAGTGAGATCCGTATCGGTCAGAAAGTAAGTATCGATGAAAAGGGTGAAAACAGTTTCAAAGTCAGGCTGGTGGAAGACAAGCTGGTGCCTTACATCGTGACCGACGACAATCGCTGTCATCCCCTTTATCGGGGCATCTGGATCATGGATAAGTGAGAGTTAACGGACTTATTGAAATATCTGCCTATGTTACAATAAAGGCAGATAAAGGAGAAAGATAATATGAGCAAGTATGAGGTTTTTAATCAGCCTTATCAGATCTGTGATGTGCAGATCAAAAACCGCTTCACAGTCATTCCAATGACCATGGGAGCTCTTTCCTATGATGAGCAAGGCGGTTTTTCCGACAATCTGATCAACTACTTCGAACTTAGAGCCAAGGGCGGTTTCGGCCTGATCATCCCGGGAGCAGCCGCGACCGACTACCATGTCGACCCCTATTCAGCTTTAGGTCCCAATGTCAACACCAATAAGCACTGGCAAGAAAGAGCCAAAGTCCTCACGGATACGGTCCATAAACATGGCACGAAGATCTTCTGTCAGCTGACGATGGGCTTGGGAAGAAACTATCCGGGTCTGCCGGGTCCTTCAGCCAATCCGGTCTGGCGCAATCCCGATCAGACTTCGCCGGTTTTATCGACCGAGCAGATCAGACAGAAGATCGCCGATATGATCGAAGGAGCCGTAGTGGCCAAGGAATGCGGCTATGACGGCGTCGAGATGCATGCGATGCACTGGGGCTATCTGCTGGACCAGATAGGCATGGCCTTCTACAATCGCCGTGACGATGAATATGGCGGCAGCCTGGAAAACAGATTAAGAGCGGCCAAAGAACTGGTCGAAGGCATCCATGAAAAATGCGGCGATGATTTCCCGGTCGGTATGCGTCTGGGTCTCAAGACTTTCATCAAAGACTACGACAAGGCGACTTTGACCGGCGAAGAAGAAGTCGGGCGCGATATCGAAGAGGGTGTCGAGATCGCCAGGCTATTGGAAAGCTATGGCTACAACTTCCTGGATGTCGATACCGGTACTTACGATTCCTTCTACTATGCCTGCCCGCCGATGTACAATCCGCAGGGTTTCATGATCCCGTTGGCGGCCAAGGCCAAAGCGGTCGTGAATATTCCGATCATCGCCGGCGGCCGGATGCAGGACTACGACCAGGCGGCGCAAGCTATCGAAAAGGGTGAGATCGATGCGGTAGGCTTAGGCAGACCATCACTGGCCGATCCGGAATATCCCAACAAGGTCATAAGCGGCGAGGTCGAAAAGATCAGACCTTGTATCGGCTGCAACATGGGCTGCTTCAGAAGATGTGTCGAGACCGGAGAACCGGTATCCTGTGCCGTCAACCCGCAGGCTGCCAGAGAACTGGTCATCGGCTTAAAGCCTGGTGAAGGTGACAAGAAAGTCGTTGTCGTTGGTGGTGGTATCGCCGGTATGGAAGCCGCTAGAACCAGTGCCTTAAGAGGATACAGAGTGACGCTGTTTGAAAAGAGCGATCATTTAGGCGGCCACGTCGTGGAAGCCGGTGCTCACAGCTTCAAGAGCGAGATCGCCAAACTGAATGAATGGTACAAAAGGGAACTGGAAGATCTCAAGGTCGATGTCAAACTAAATCATGAGCCATGCATCAACTGCATAAAGAAGCAGGAACCCGATGCCATCATCCTGGCGACCGGTACTGATGAATCAAAACCTCCTATCCCCGGTCTGGAGAAGGCTATATCTTCTTTGGAAGCGATCGATGATCCTAAGAAACTCGGTGAAAAAGTCGTCATCGTCGGTGGAGGCCTGGTGGGATGCGAGATCGCTTTAGATGAAGCCAACCATGGCAAGGACGTGACTATCGTCGAAGCCCTCGATGATATCATGGCGGCGGGTGGAGCCGGAGCTCCTTATCCCAACAAACAGATGATAAGCGACCTGTTTGAAAACAAGGGTGTCAAAGTCTTTACTTCGACAAAACTCGTGGAAGTGAGTGATGAAGGTGCCATCGTCGAAAAGGCTGACGGATCGAAAGAACTGTTTGTGGCTGACACGGTCGTCTCCGCTTTAGGTTTCAGACCGACACCGAATCTCAAAGAGGAATGGGCTGAGCTGAATGTGCCGATCTGCGAAGTAGGTGATGCGACCGGAGCCGGTACGATCATGAAAGCTATCTGGGACGCCTACGAGGCAGCCAACAATATCTGATCGTAAAATTACAATTATGGCAACAAGGGTCTTTGTCTAAAACGAAGGCCCTTTTTGGAAGAAATAAAAGCCTTTTTCTGGAGCCTGCTGAAAATCCCCTGGTTTTCACTGCTCAATGAAGGCTTAATCAAAACAGGAAGACTTTCTGAACATCAATTCAGAAGAGATCTTCCTGTTTTTGTCTGTATGAGTACAGACATCCCGTATTATTTGTGGTTTATTGATCTGTTTTCTGCCTGGTTTTCTCTTCCAGAAGCTTCATTATCCTTTTTACATTCACCACAAAAACACTTACTCCCGCCTGTAAGCTCATTCCATGAAGTCCGGCATAGACGCATTCATCATAGCCGTAGTTGTTTTTTAATTCGGCATTTTTGACCTCAATCTTGTATCTTTCTTTTGACAGGATCTTATATTCTTCTGTTTTCTGCTTGGCCTGATGATCTTCATGAAGCTTTGACATCTTAACGGTAACGGTATAGGTCCTGGATTTCTGATTGTCCCTGTAGCCGCACTTTTCTTTTAAGGGACAGGACCTGCATTTCTCAATGTCGAAGAAGTAGATTTCTCTTAAAGGCTTAGCAGGATCCTTAACGCCGCTTCGGGCTTTCCTTATTGCCATATGGCCCTCAGGGCAGACATACATCTTCGCATCTTTATTGAAGAAGAAGGAATCATCGAGGGAATTCTTTCTGTTTCCTTTCGCTACAACATTGGAGAGTTTTGATACAAGCTTAAGATCGTTTCTATTGGCATAGGTGATATTGTCGGCTTCCGAATAGGCACCGTCACCGACTACGGCTTTGACATCGATGCCGTTATTCTTACTTTTTGTAACCAGGGATTCAAGATACTTTCCGTCGTGTTTCTCGCCGCTGGAGACGCTTACGGCGGTGATGATCCTTTCCGGAGTCATGGCGATGTGGGTCTTATAGCCGAAGAACTCGGAGTCTGCGCTTTTATGACCGGTCTTTGCGTCTTCGTCTTTAGATAAGATCAGTTCTTCATTTACATCATTCATTACTTCTTCAAGCAGACTGATGTTTTCCGAAATATTCATATAGGCTGAGAGTCTATCGTCATTCTTAACGGTATCGATCACTTTCTTACAGTAATCAAGCACTTCTTCATATAAGCCGATCTTCATATTGTCCGGTTTGGCCGGCATTTTATCGTGATAGCTTTCATCAACGGAATAGACTTTCTTTCTTAAGTTCTTACATAATTCCAGCAGGTATTCTCTGGCTGATTTGAGTCCGAACTTTGATTCCGAGTGCGTGGAATCCATGATCAGGGTACCGCTTAACTGTAAGCCGTTGTCTAAGGCGATCTGAACACTCTGTCTTACCAGCTCATCCATGACGGATTCATCCTTAAGCCTCAACTTTCTGAATTTGGTCAGGGTCGTATCATCGATAACGCCTTCTTCAGGGGAAAGATCAAGGAAGTACTTGAAGGCCATATCGGACATCGCTCTTTTGACAAGGTCTCTGTCTGATAACTCATAGATTCTTTTCAGAAGCAGATATTTGAACATCATGACCGGCGGATATCCCGGTCTGCCGTTATCGGCGGTGTATGTATCTCTAAGCATCTCATCGACAAAAGAAAAATCCACGAGACTTTTTATCTTTCTTAACTCGTGGTCTTCAGGAACGACGATATCATATAAGCCAATATAAGGGGAAAGAGGAACTTCAGCCTTTGCGATCATATATTATCTGCCTGCTTTCTTCTTATTCTTATTCATATCCTGACGGATGAGATCCCTGATATATTCCGATTTATTATTTTCAGCCCCATTTAACCATTCAAGAATATCTTTGTCCTTATCGTTATTGAACCATAAGGTCATCCTGGTCTTATGATTCTTCTGATAATCCATGTCATATTCGCTTTTATTGAACTTTCTTTCAGCCATATTCATTACTTCCTTTATCTGATCCTATTATATCATAACTAGCTGCTAGTGTAAAGAAAAACAAAGAAAAACAAACAAAAACTCATCAGTTTTACCCGATGAGTCTTTAAAGCCTTGAATCAGCTCTACGTAATCCACCCGCAGTCAATGACAAGGTTTTTCAGCAGGCTCTTTTTCTGCGTTTTTATGTTTTCCGACATTTTTCGCAAGACATTTTATTAAAATATCGCTATGTTCATGAAATGGGTTGATTGCAATCATTTTCATTGATGTCATACCTTGTTGAACTTTATATTCTGAGCGATTAGCCGGATATGAATCTAGTGTTGTCGATATAGCAAATTGAAATAGATATCCATATTTCAAGAAATGATAAGAGTTTTCATAAAATGTTCA
>JAFRIG010000072.1 GCA_017432895.1 Erysipelotrichaceae bacterium
GATCTGAACAAAAGAAACAAAACAGAATAATCAGTATATTCTCCTATCAAAAAAAGTCATCCGGATACAGATAATAATCCATATACGGATGACTTATTAATTCGGTTCAGAAGCTGGTTTTACCCGTTACAGCCCCTTTTTTGATTTTAAACAAGTAAAATAGAAATGTATGATAAAACTTGTGATTTTTGATATGGACGGTCTTCTTTTGGACTCGGAGCGATATATGTATGTCCGTCTGGGCCAGGAAGTATCCGAAGCGCTGGGTGATAAGATCGATGAACCTTTTCTGTGTACGCTGATGGGTGGCGACTGGCGGGAATATGAACACAGGGTCGCAGCCTACAAGGGCGAAGCTTTTCCGATCGATGAGTACATGCGCATCCTTTTTGAAAGGATCAACTATACGATCGAAAACGAAGCGATACCTTTACGTCCCGGGGCCAAAGAAGTCCTGGACTTTTGCAAGGAAAACGGCTATCCGATGGCGATCGCCACTTCCACCCACAAAAAGCAGGCCTATCAGTGTCTGCACAATACGGGCCTCTATGAATACTTCGATTACATCGTTACCGGCGATCAGGTCACCAATGGCAAGCCTGATCCTGAGATTTATCAGAAGGTGCTGAAACATTTTAATGTCAAGCCTGAGCAAGCCATCGTTCTGGAAGACGGACACAACGGTTCGCAAGCCGCTTTGAAAGCAGGCTGTAATCTGGTGGTCGTCGAAGACCTGGCTCAGCTCACTGATGAGGACAGACAAAGAGCGATCCTGCATACCTTTAAACTGATCGATGTCATCGAACTTTTAAGGAGCGATAATGAGACAACCGCTGGCCTTTAGACTTCGTCCTTCCCGTTTAGATGAGGTCCTGGGCCAGAAACATCTGGTGGGGCCAAATGGCGTCATCCGCAAATGTATCGAAGCGGAAACGATCTTTTCTTCCATCTTTTACGGTCCGCCCGGTACGGGTAAGACGACTTTGGCCAGGGTCATCGCCGAAGAACTAAAGAGACCATATAGGCGTTTCAATGCCGTTACCGGCAACAAGAAGGATCTCGATGCGATCTTTCTGGAAGCTAAAATGGCGGGTCAGCTGATTATGATCTGCGATGAGGTCCATCGTTTGAACAAGGATAAGCAGGACCTGCTTCTGCCGCATGTGGAAGACGGTTCGATCATCCTGATCGGAGCCACGACCGCCAATCCCTACCATTCGATCAATCCGGCCATCCGTTCAAGATGCCATCTTTTCGAGTTCAAACCCTTGAGCGATGAGGATATCAAAGAGGGTATCGAACACGCCTTAACGGCCAAGGAAGGTCTTGATGGCAAGTACAGTATCGATGACGACGCCTTGGATCTGATCTGTGACACGGTCAATGGGGACATCCGTTTTGCGTTAAATATATTGGAGATCTCGGCCATTCTTTCAAAAGAGGGAAGGATCACAAGGGAAGTTGTGGCCGATAACTGCAAGAACGTCAACAACCGCTCCTTCGGTTCGGAAGACGGCTACTACGACCTGCTGTCGGCTTTTCAGAAGTCGATCAGGGGTTCCGATGCCGATGCGGCTTTATACTATCTGGCTTTACTGGCGCAGGCTGGCGATGTGGAGGCGATCTCAAGAAGACTTTTGGTCATTGCCTATGAAGACATCGGTCTGGCCAATCCTCAGCTGGCTTCCAGAACCATTGCAGCCTGTGAAGCGGCGGAACATGTCGGCTTCCCCGAAGCCATCATTCCTTTGGGGATCCATGTCATCGACCTATGTCTATCACCAAAATCAAGGACCGGCGTGGATGCCGTGCATAAGGCTCAGGGCATCGTAGAAAGTGTGGCCTATGATGTGCCGGCTTATCTCAAGCTGACACCGGTGGGTTTAAACAAGGATGAACAGTATTCCTATGAACGCTACGACTGTTTCCATAAGATACAGTATCTGCCTGATGAATTAAAGGATCTTAGTTTATTTGAAGCTTTCAACGCCAACCGCTATGAGCAGCAGCTCAAGGCGGTCTATGAAGAATTAAAGAAAAATATGCGGACAAGCGATCTCAAGGAGTTATACAAATGATCATCGGTATTGGCACGGACATCGTGGAGATCGAAAGGGTCAAAAAAGCCATCTCGCCAGCTTTTATGGCTAAAGTATTGTCGAAGAACGAATTAGAGAAGACATATGAGATGTCGGAAGAAAGAAAGATCAGTTTTCTGGCCGGACGTTTTGCGGCCAAGGAGGCTATCATCAAGGCACTAAGTGATTTTGAATATCCCGAGATGAGCGATCTTGACATCGTCAATGATGAGAAAGGCAAGCCCGAGATCAGCTATAAGGATTACGATCTCCTGGTGTCGATCTCGCATGAAAGAAAATTCGCCACCGCGGTGGCCCTGTTACAGAATAAAGAATAAAGTATATGGAGGAATGAAGATGCGATTTGTCAGAAAGAAAGAAAATACCAGCCGTTATGTCGACAATATCTTTTCGGTTACTCAGGCGGCCAAAGCCGATAAACAAGCTATCAACGCCACAGCCGGCTGTCTCTATGATGAGGAAGGCAAGCTTTTCACCTACGATTGCGTCTATGAAAGTGAGAAGTCCATCACGCCCGCTCAGAAAGCCGCTTATGCCTCTTCGCCGGCCGGCAATAAGGACTATATCGAGGCGGTCAGCCGTTTCGTTTTGGAAGACAGGGTCCATAATCATTACGCGACGATGGCGACAGCCGGAGGCACCGGCGCCATCTATACGGCCGTAGCGACCTGTCTTGATGAAGGCGATCACATCATCTATCCTGCTATCGCCTGGGGCAACTACAAGGTCATCGCCGATGAAAACAATCTGAAGCCATTAACATACGATATCTACGATCTGGACGACATGTTTGAAAAGATCGATATGGTACAAGGCAAGGTCTTTCTGATCATCAATTCGCCTTGCGAGAATCCTTTGGGTCATGCCTACAGTTTTGATGAATGGTATAAGATCTTCAATAAACTTAACTCTTTAAATGAGGATGTCGTCCTTCTTTGTGACATCGCCTATATCGACTACGCCAATAACGATCCCAAGGCCTATTTCGATCTGTTCAATGGGATCAGCGACAATGTTCTGGTTCTTCTGGCGGCTTCCTGTTCCAAGGCCTTCTCCTATTATGGCCAGCGTTTAGGAGCTCTGATCGCCATCAACAATGATGAAGAATTCCTGGATCACTATCTCAATCTGTGTTCCAGGGCGGCGAGGGCCACCTGGTCGAATCTGAATAATGCGGCGATGTTAAATATCGCAAAAGTCCTGAACGAACATTACGACGATTATATGAAGGAACTGACGGATGCCAAGGAGATGCTTTCAAAGCGGACTTCATTATTTATTAGACAAGCTAAAGAATGTGGGTTAGAATTATATGAGTCTGCCGATGGCTTCTTTGTGACGATCAAGATGGCTGACAACGAAAGCCGGGATGCTTTCCACAAAAGACTGCTGGATGCCCATATCTACACCATCAAGGTCAATAAGGGTATCAGGGTAGCCTTGTGCAGCGTACCGCTTAAGATCGCCGATGGTCTGGCAGCGAGAATAAAGGAATTGAGCTAATGGAAGAAAAACAAGTTAACGATGTAAACAATAAACCGCAGTTTGCGATCTTCGACTGGATCGTCTCTTTACCGGTGATCAGGATCGTAAAACCTCTGTATGAATGGAAGAAGGCTTTCTGGATCTACTGTTTCCTGGGTCTACTTTCAACGATCGCCAACTATGTCTTCACGATCGTCTTTACGGAGTCTTTAGGTCTCTATGGTACGGTAGCCAATGTGCTGGCGTGGTTACTTTCCACATTGATCTCGTTTGTCTTATTCAGATATCTCTATTTCGATCGCACCAACAACAGCTTCATCAACGAGCTGGTCAAGTTTGCTTCAGCCAGGATCTTCACTCTTGGCGTGGAAACGCTGACGGTGCTGGTCTTTGTGGATATCCTGGGTATCGATATCAAGATCGTCAAGGCCGTGCTGATCCCGGTGACGGCGATCCTGAATTATTTCATCTCCAAGATCTTCGTCTTCAAAAACAAGGAAGAAAAGACTGCTTAGAGCTTAACAGATCCCTCAAGGGTCTGTTTTGTTTTTGTAAATATAGGATGATAATGTTAGAATTTAAGCTATAAATGAGGTCTGAAAATATGAACGAATTACTTAAGCTGATTGAAAACAATGCCCGTTATGAAGTCAAGGATCTGGCTGCTTTACTAGGTGAAGATGAGGCGGCGGTTGCCGATAAACTGAGTGAACTGGAAAAAGAGTCCATCATCGCCGGTTACCATACCATCATCAACTGGGAAAAAGCCGATGTCGAGATCTCCAAGGCGATCATTTTCGTCAACTGCGTACCGGAAAGAGTGGCCGGTTACGACAAGCTGGCTTATCGGATCGCCAAGTATCCGGAAGTCGAATCTCTTACCCTGATCTCGGGCAAGGCGGAATTCATGCTGGTGGTGAACGCCAGAAACATGCGCGAGATCTCTAACTTCGTCGCCCACAAGCTGGCGCCGACGGAAGGAGTCAACGGCACAGAGACGATGTTCGTCCTTAAAGAATACAAGAAAAACGGCATCATGTTCTCGGATGAACATGAAGACGGTGAAAGGCTTCTGGTCACCCCATGATATTCGACGAAGAGATCAATCAGACCATCAGATACATGAAACCCAGCGGTATCCGCAAGTTCTTTGATATTGCGGCCACCAAGAAAGGGGTCATCTCTTTAGGTGTGGGTGAACCGGATTTTATCACGCCCTGGCATATCAGAGAAGCGGCGATCCATGCGATCGAAAAAGGCCGTACTTTCTATACCGGCAACAAGGGACTGATACAGCTTAGAAGAGGGATCTGCGATTACTACAAGCGCCGTTTCAACGTCGCCTATGATCCGGAGACCGATTGTATCGTCACGGTTGGCGGTTCCGAAGCTATCGACATCGTCTTAAGGACGCTGTGCAAGCAGGGTGATGAAGTGATACTTCCCACCCCGGCCTATGTGGCCTATGCGGCCATCATCGAAATGGCCGGAGCCAAAGTCGTTGAAGTTGAATTAAAAGAAGAAGATCAGTTCAAGCTGACACCGGAAGCTTTAAAAGCGGCGATCAGCCCCAAGACTAAGGCTGTCATTCTCAACTTCCCGGGCAATCCCACGGGTGGGGTCATGACTTATGAGGACTACGAAAAGATCGTGCCGATCATCAAGGAACATAACATTTTTGCGGTGACCGACGAGATCTATGCGGAATTGACCTATGAAGGCAAGCATGTTTCGATCGCTTCCTTTGATGAAATAAAAGATCGTACCATCGTCATCAACGGTTTCTCCAAGGCCTATTCGATGACAGGCTATAGAGTCGGTTACATTTTGGGTCATAAGGATCTCATCGGCATGATCCTCAAGATCCATCAGTATACGATCATGTGTGCAACGACGCCTTGTCAATATGCGGCGATCGAGGCGATATATGACGGCGATGAGGATATCGCCAACATGTTTGTCAGTTTCAAACAGCGGCGTAACTACATCGTCAAAGAACTCAATCGCATCGGTTTGACGACCCACATGCCGCAAGGGGCCTTCTACGTCTTCCCGTCCATCGCGATCACGGGCTTAAAATGCGAAGAGTTCTGTGAGAAGCTTTTGGAAGAAGAAAATCTCGCTTTGGTGCCGGGCAATGCCTTTGGCCAGGCGGGTGAGGGCTATGTCAGGATCTCTTATGCCTATTCGATGGAACAGATCAAGGAAGCTATCGGTAAGCTCGAACATTTTCTTAAGCAGTACAGATAAGGAAGTTTCTTCCTTTTTCTGTTTATGATTATTTTTAGAAAAGAAGGTAATGATATGAAGATCGGTGTATTGGGAGCCGGTACCTGGGGTATGGCTCTGGCCAGAATGCTGGCGAATGATGATTATGAAGTGATGGTCTGGTCGGCTTTAGCGGCCGAGATCGATGAACTGAATGAGACAAGGGTGCAGAAGAATCTGCCTTATATGGTCATACCGGATGCCATCGTCTTCACTAAAGACATCGAAGAGGTATGTAGCGATAAGGATATCATCCTATCGGCTGTACCATCGATCTTCGTCAGATCGACTTTTGAAAAGGCCAAAGACTATATCAGGGATGGTCAGATCATCGTCGATGTGGCCAAGGGCATCGAAGCCGATACCTTGTTTACGATGTCCCAGGTCATTTCTGATGTCTTAAATGATGGGAAACACGAAAACGTGAAGATCGTCGCCTTATCGGGGCCGACCCACGCTGAAGAAGTGGCCAGAGATATGCCGACAACGATCGTCTCCGCCTGCAAGGATGAAGAAGCCGCCAAAAAGGTCCAGGATGTCTTCATGAATACCTGCATGCGCGTCTATACCAATGATGATGTCCTTGGTGTTGAATTATGTGGGGCGATGAAAAACGTCATCGCTCTGGCAGCCGGCATTTCGGCAGGTCTAGGTTATGGCGATAACGCCAAGGCAGCCATCATCACCAGAGGCATGGTCGAGATCACCAGGCTCGGTCTCAAGATGGGTGCCAACAAGGACACCTTCCCGGGCTTAGCCGGGATCGGCGATCTGATCGTCACGGCTACTTCCATGCATTCAAGAAACAACCGCTGTGGCATGCTGATAGGACAGGGTGTAAAGCCCACCGAAGCCGTTAATCAGGTCGGCATGGTGGTAGAAGGCATCAATGCCTTGCCGGCAGCCATGAAACTGATCGACAAATATCAGATCGAGATGCCGATCACGGCCATGGTCGATGCGATCGTCAATGAAAGGATTGATCCCAAGACGGCGGTCAATGCCCTGATGACCAGGGACAAGAAAAACGAAACCAATCTTTAAAAAATGCGATCAGTGATCGCATTTAGTCTCTCTGATAAAGGTCTCTGGTGTAGACCTTTTCTTTTACATCATCCAGACATCGGTCGTAGCGGTTGGCGATGATGGCTTTGGATAGTTTCTTAAAGCGGTTTAGGTTGTTGATGACCTTGGAACCAAAGAAGGTCTCACCGTCTTTAAGCGTCGGTTCGTAGATGATGACTTCAGCACCTTTGGCTTTGATGCGTTTCATGACGCCTTGAATGGAGGACTGACGGAAGTTGTCGGAATTGGCTTTCATCGTCAGACGATAGACCCCAACGACGACCTTGCCTTCCTTTTTTCGGTCATATTGGGCGGAGTTGCCGTAGGCTCCGGCAATATCCAGGACTCTGTCGGCGATGAAGTCTTTTCGGGTCCGGTTGGATTCGACGATCGCTTCGATCAGGTTTTCCGGCACATCTTCAAAGTTGGCCAGCAGCTGTTTGGTGTCCTTGGGCAGGCAATAGCCGCCATAGCCGAAAGAGGGGTTGTTGTAGTGGGAACCGATACGGGGATCAAGACAGACGCCGTCGATGATGGATCTGGTATCCAGTCCTTTAGTCTCGGCATAGGTATCCAGTTCATTGAAGTAGGAGACTCTCAAGGCCAGATAGGTATTAGCGAAGAGTTTGACGGCTTCAGCTTCACTTAAGCCCATGATCCTGGTGGCGACATCCTGTTTGATGGCACCCTGGACCAGTAAACCTATGAAATCGTTGGCCGCTTTCAGATTTTCTTCATCATTCATATCGGCACCGACGATGATCCTGGAAGGATAGAGATTGTCGTAAAGGGCCTTGGATTCTCTCAAGAATTCCGGCGAGAAGAGGATCTTGTCATCGTTTTTCTGTTTTCTGATGCGGGCACAATAGCCCACGGGGATCGTCGATTTGATGATGATCCAGGCTTGCGGATTGTATTGTCTGATCGTGTCGATGACCGTTTCAACGGCACTGGTGTCGAAGAAGTTCTTCTGGGGGTCGTAGTTGGTCGGGGCGGCGATGACGACGAATTCGGCGTCCTTATAGGCATATTGGGCATCTAATGTCGCTTCTAAGTTCAGTTCTTTATGGGCCAGATAGTCTTCCAGATATTCATCCTGGATCGGCGATCTTTTATTATTGATCAAATCGACTTTCTCTTTGACGATGTCGACGGCTTTGACGATGTTGTGCTGAGCCAATAATACGGCGATGGAAAGTCCGACATAGCCGGTACCGGCGATGGCGATCTTGCGGGGCGGAAGCTGAGTTTTTTCTTCTTTTATATCTGTCTGATCTTCTGATCTGATCTCATCGAGATCAAATCCCAACACTTCCATCAGATCTTCCAGCTGTTGAATCGAGGGGGTGTAGCTGCCGTTTTCGATCTTGGAGATCATGGCTCTGTTAATATTGGCTTTTTCAGCCAGCTGATTTTGCGAAAGGGATAATTTTTCCCTGTGATTTCTGATAGTCTTGCTTAAGAGTTCCTGTCTGATCCTTTTCATATGTGAACCTCCGTTAATAATGTTATAAGAAATAACATAATTATGCAAATAAATGAGAAATATTGTTATCAATTATAACAATACTTTATGTTATGATAGAGGTATGCTGAACTCAAAAAAGATCCTTATAACCGGAAGCTGCGGCTTCATCGGTTCCTATCTCACGATGAGATTGTTACAAGAATACGATGTTCATATCGTCGGTGTCGACAATATGAACGATTATTACGATGTGTCTTTAAAGGAATATCGTCTAAGAAAGATCAATGAATTAAATAAAGATTTCACTTTCATCAAAGGCGATATCTCAAACAAGGCTTTTATCGATGAACTGTTTGAAAAATATCATTTCGACCTGGTCGTCAATCTGGCTGCCCAGGCAGGGGTAAGGTATTCGATCGACAATCCCGGTGTCTATATCGAGTCCAATGTCATCGGTTTCTACAATATATTGGAAGCGCTAAGGCATAATCCGGTGGAACATCTGATCTACGCTTCGAGCTCTTCGGTCTATGGCGGCAATAAGAAGATCCCGTTTTCCACGGATGACAAGGTCGACAATCCCGTCTCGCTTTATGCCGCAACCAAGAAGACCAATGAGCTGATGGCCTACACCTATACTCATCTATATGGGATCAAGAGCACGGGATTGCGTTTCTTTACGGTCTATGGTCCGGCGGGCCGACCCGATATGGCCTACTTCTCTTTCACCAATAAACTGCTTAAAGGTGAGAAGATCAAGATCTTCAACTATGGCAATTGTGAAAGAGACTTCACCTATGTCGATGATATCGTGGAAGGGATCATCAGGATCATGGATAAAGGCCCAAAAGAAGACTACAATCTCTACAATATCGGCAACAATCATCCGGAGAATCTGATGACTTTCGTCAATACGTTAGGCGAGTGTTTAAAGAAAAACGGACTGTTGAGTGAGGATTTCGATCTGGATGAGCACATGGAACTGGTGGCGATGCAGCCTGGGGATGTGCCGGTGACTTATGCGGATACATTGCCTTTGGAGAAAGACTACGGTTTCAAGCCGGATACGTCTTTAAGGGATGGTCTTGACCGCTTTGCGGCATGGCATAAGGAATATTACAGATAGCAGGTTACTGTTCACGCCCTGTAAAAAAGCTGATCATACAAAAAGCCGCAATTCATCATCACAAAAACAGCGTTAGATGAAATGCGGCTTTTTTACAAACAGGCTGAAAAAGGAGAAACTGCTAAAACATCCATTGAGGAGCTGGAATCTTTTGAGTGAAGAACATCATATGGACTCAGACCGCATGGAATCAATATGCATACTGGCAGAAAACGGATAAAAAGATCGTAAAAAGAATAAATGAACTGATCATAGATATCAGTAGAAACGGGCTTTTAAACGGTATTGAAAAGCCAGAACCTTTGAAAAATATCAAAGCATGCAGCAGAAGGATCAATGACGAACATAGATTGATCTACAATTCTGGCGACAATAACGACCTGATCATATATGCATGCTTAGGACACTATGAAAAATGATGATCAGTTTTGATAGGCACCGCTGAAAGGCGGTTTTTCTATTCAGATCAGAATGATGTACGTGTTTACAATATGAGCCTGCCCATTTGTCATAAAAAAGAAAAGACCTCATAGGATCATGGAGATCACATGATATACTTGAATTAATCGTTTTGATCTACAGTAAATAGGAGAACCAATATGAAGAAGCTGATCATACAGTTTTTGTCGTTGATAATGATATTCACCTGTTTTTCTTATGCGCTTATATTTGACCATCAACATGGTGACGAAGATGAACAGTTCTTCCATGTACATATCCATGAGATAAATGCGATCGATCACGGAACATGCCCAAACTGCGGTGAACCGCGTACCGGATATATTGTATCAGAAGCAACCTGTACGACCAATGGATTAGCATATGCGTATTGCAACATAATGGGTTGCATGAATTGGGGGATGGAAGAAGGAATCATCATTCCGGCCCTCGGCCACGACTTCTCGGTGCTTAGATCCGTGACTGAACCGACATGTATCGAAGGCGGCGTGTATGTCTACGAATGTTCCCGCTGTTCAGCGACGACAAGTTCCTATCCGGCAGCCCTGGGCCACAACTACAAGTCAAAGGTCACCAAGGAAGCCACCTGCACGGAAGACGGCATCCGCACATACACCTGTTCCAGATGCAACGACAGATATACAAGAAAGATCGAGGCATTAGGTCATGACATGCAGACTGAAGAGGTGGAGCCTACCTGCACGGATGAGGGACAGATCGAGGCTGTCTGCAAGAGGTGCAATGAGACAGTGATAGAAAAGACAGCAGCTCTTGGTCACAAGTATCCCAAGGAGTGGACAAGGGAAAAGGATCCGTCCTACACTACGGAAGGCCTTGAATACAAGCTGTGCGAAAGATGCGGCGATCGCATCGAGCAGACCATACCGAGGCTTGACATGACCCCTGTCCTTGTCACCGACGGAGGTAGTGTCGCAGCCGTTGCGGCGGCCGCCGGCCTGTGGCGGTATCTGGCAAGGAAGAAAAAGCTGGCGAAGAAGGCGCTTGAGAAGATGAAGCCTGACTTTGAAGACAAGACGCTCGTCTTCTGCAGCTCAGATGAAGAGCTTCTGAAGAAGCTGAAGGACAAGGACTTCCTGCAGATCAATGCCTGCGAATACGAGGACCTGGAGACCTGTGTCGAGGAGAACGAACCTGTTCTGATTTTCCTGGATGTCATGGATGATGAAAGACTGGATGACCTCTGGAAGAAGAGGGAGGGCGAAGCCCTTTCTTCTCAGACCTGGGCCTACCTGGTCGGCAAGGAATACCTCGACGAGAACAAGGAAAAGCTAGACGGGATGGTCGAGGCCAAGGAGATCATAGCTTATGGTCAGCACGGCGCCAAGCCGGATACCAACATGGTCAAGCTGGTCCTGCCTGTCCTCAAGCCGAACATGAAGTCGGATGAGCAGCTGGGCAATATCGGCATGATCGCCGATGCCTTAGGCATACCTGGCATTTCATCGCTGATCGATGTCTATCTTTCCGGAAGGGACATCAAGGCCACTCTGGAATCGGAAGAGATCGGTGTCTCAGAGACAGCGACCATCATCTCCGACATCGCTTCCATACTGGGTCTTGACAATGTGGCATCCGTGGCGGGCCTTGTGGGTGATGTGGATTCCATCAAGGCGGCATTGGACAAGGAAGCAGGTGCCAATGAAAAGAAGTCCGGCATCGACGGTGCCAAGGACATCGTTGAAGTTGTATCGGATGTCATCAGTAAGGATTAGGATTAAGAAAAGGCTGCATGGCGAGCCTGCTGAAAAACCCCGATGTTGGTCGCAGGCAAACTGTGCGGATAACTCGAAGTCTCTAAAAGCCCGTTGGAATTAACCAATGGGTTTTTATTAATCTTCTTTACACTAGCAGCTAGTTATGATATAATGGAATCAGATAAAGGAAACATTTTTATGAGCGAAAACAGATTCGATAAAGCAAGATACGATATGGATTATCAGAAGAGCCATAAGACAAGGATGACCTTATGGTTCAATAACGATAAGGACTCTGACATTCTTGAATGGCTGAATAATATTGATACGAACAAATCCGAATACATCAGGGATCTCATACGTCAGGATATAAGCAGAAACAATAAAAAGAAAGGAAGATGACCGCATGATCAGAAACATCGTATGCTTATCCTTTGCGTTTTGTCTTTTGATGTGTTAAACATAGCTTATCAAAGGAGAGAGGAATGAAAACCAAGGAAGAGAAACTTGAACTGATCAAAGCGGCGATGGGTGAGATCGCTTGCGACAGCACATTTGTCAACGTAAGATTTGTCAACGTTTTTACCGGTGAGATCTATCCGGCGGAAGTCGATGTCTATAAGGGTTATGTCATTCATGTACGGAAAGATGAAAAAGCGATCCTGCCGTCAAAAGAAGTGATCGATGCCAAAGGCTTATACATGATCCCGGGCTATGTCGATCCGCATATGCATATCGAATCGACGATGCTGATACCGGAGAATTTCGCGAGAGTCTCTGTTCCCTGGGGAACGACCTGTATCAACCACGATCTCCATGAGATCGGAAATGTTTTGGGCATTGACGGCATCCGTTTTATGATCGAAAACGGAAACAAGACCCGCCAGAGACAATACGCAATGGCTTCTTCCTGCGTTCCGGCAGTTGTGAACCTGGAGAATGCGGGAGCTTCCTTTACATCCAAAGAAATTTCAGAACTGCTGGATCTTGAAAACGTGACGGCAGTCGCCGAGATCATGGACTTTGTCGGTGTCATCAAAGGCGACAAGCGCATGCACGGCATCATCGAAGCAGGCCTTGAAAAGAACGCCTTCCTGCAAGGCCATTGTCCGGGACTTGCCGGTGCAGGCCTTGATGCCTATGCGATCTCCGGCATCGAGTCGGACCATGAGACCAGTACGCCAAAGGAAGTTGTCGACCCGTCTGCGGCTGGGCATGCATACGGATCTGAAGTCTTCTTCCCTGGTTGACAATTTCAAAGAACTGGTCAAAGCCTTCGATCAGGTCAGATACCATGATCACATCTCCTTCTGTACGGATGATGTCCACGTCGTTGACCTGCTGAAGGTCGGACACATGAATCATCTGGTCAGACAGGCCATCGAATACGGTGTCGATCCGGTCGATGCGATCCGCATGGCCACCATCAATCCGGCAAAAGAAGAACGTCTCACAGACATCGGTGCGATCGCTCCGGGCTATCATGCGGATTTCCAGCTTGTGGAAAAGCTCGATGGTGAACAGCCGGTGCAGGTCTACATCGATGGAAAACTCGTCGCGGAAAACGGAGAATACCTTGGTGAAGCGTATAAAAACGATGAGGTCTTTGAAAATACCGTGCACACAGACTGGATCACTTCCTACGAAGATCTCCTGCTGAAAACGGAGGAAAAGGAAAGCGTAGAGGTCAATGTCGTCGTTCCATCGGATGGAGGAAACATCATCCGTCATGTGGAATGCGAAGAACTGAAAGTTGAAGATGGCTGTGTCTCAATTGAGGGAAGAGAGGATCTTTCCTACGTCTGTGTCATCAACCGCCACCATCTGAAAAACAAGACGATCGGAGTCATCAAGGGCTTCGGTTTAAAGGAAGGTGCGATCGGCTGCACGATCTCGCATGACTCGCACAACCTCGTGCTGGTCTATAAGAACGCAAAAGATGCCTTCATTACTTTGAAGAAACTCGAAGAAGCAGGCGGCGGCATGGCCTTAGTCTGTGATGGAGAAGTAAGAAATGTTCTGCCATTGCCTGTTGCCGGACTCATGTCGGACAAACCGGCCGAAGAAGTTGGCAGGGAACTGCTCGCCTACCAGGAAGTCTATTACCGGATGATGGAAGGAAACGCCAACCTGCTTTCGATCTCATTAATGTCGTTAACGGCTTTGCCAGGTGTCATTATCACGGATAAAGGACTTGCGGATGGACTTTCCCAGACCTTCATTCCGGTCTTTGCGTAAGAAAAGAAAAAAACTTCTGCGAACAAAACAGATTCTTCTTGAAAATCATTTTTAATCATCTTAGTCTTTGATTAAGGACGTCCGAATCTTAATCAGGAGGAGGAAATTGCAGTGAAAAAAGAAGAATTGCACAGGTTTATCTGTGACAGCAAAGGAAACGAAAGCAACATCACTCAGATCTGTGTGATGAAAGACGGAAAGTTTATCTATGAGGACAGCTGGCGTGGTTTTACAGGCGATGATGCGGCGAATGTCAATTCCGTGACCAAGGGCATCATGGCCTTGCTTGCAGGAATTGCCCTGGATCAGGGATCAATCCGAAGTCTTGATCAGAAAGTGATGGACTTTTTTCCGGATTATTCGCCTAAGCGGGGCGAAACGACCATCTATGATGTGACGATCAGACATCTTTTGACCATGACTGCTCCCTATAAAGGAAAGTCGGAACCCTGGAAAAAGGTGTGCACGTCGAAAGACTGGACACTTGCGATCCTTGATTCTTTGGGAGGACGCAAGGGGATCACAGGAGAATTCCGATACGCGACCCTTGGTATTCAGATCCTGGCCGGGATCATCGAACGCTCATGCAGGGAAAAGTCCATTGATTTTGCTAACCGGAATCTGTTTGTACCTCTGGGATTGCCTGAGAGGATCCCGCATGGCGACAGTTCCAAAGAGGATCAGTTCGATTTTCTTATGAACAAGGATCCAAGAACTTATGAATGGTATTGCGATCCCAAAGGAGCAGTTACGGCCGGCTGGGGTCTTTGCATGTCGGCAAGAGACATGGCGATCATCGGTGAACTGCTTCTGAATGAGGGGCTCTATGATGACAAGGTGATCATCTCTAAAGAATATCTGGAAGATATGTTAAGGCCGCATGTGAAGCTGGGCGAACGATTTGCCTTCATGAATTACGGCTACTTGTGGTATAAGCCGTTTGACGACAGAGAAGTCTATGCGGCGATTGGTGACAGCGGCAACATCATCTATGTGAACAAAGAGAAAATGATATCCCTGGGGATCACCGGGACCTTCAAGCCTAGGATCTTTGACAGAGTCCGCTTCATTGAAGAGACGCTGCTTCCGGTGATAAGATAAAAAACAAAAGAAAACAAATGATAAGACCCTTTTTTCAAAGATGATCAGACCTCTTCTTTGATGAAAAGGGTTTTTATATGGAAAAAGCGGTATACCGGAAATGTCCTGCTCAATTATAATAATCTTAAGGGTATCTGAAAAAATGGACAGGCAGCGTTTCTCAAGTTGAGGATAAAAATAAGGTTTAAAACTTTATAATGAATTATAAGATCTCTGAAAAGGAGGATGATTGTGGCTGATTCCCGTTTTGTAAGCTGTGTCTGGCAGATCATGGATGAACTATCCAGGTCTGATCAGCTGGAAAGCTCTCTTGAAACTTGTATAGAAATTTTAGCGAATGCCGTCAAATGTGAAAGCGGATCGATCTGGATGCGCAATACCGTTGACAACCGTTTTTATATCGTTGCTTCCAAAGGCGAAAACGATGTGTCCGGTACATCGACCGGTGCCGATGACAGCTTCATCGGCAAGATCGTCAAAAAAGGCGAAACGGTATTCATCGAAGACTGCATGAAATATCCGGAGATCAGCGAGGACAAGTTTTTCTCAACGCTGTTTGGAAGAAATGCCGTACTGGTCCCGTTGAAATCGCCTTATGCGACACTTGGATGCCTGCAGTTAAACGATGTTGCGGGAGCTTTGAATGAGGAAGATCAGAAACTGCTGGAAAACTGCTCGGCTCTGATCGCCCTGGATATCGAAGATAAAGGTCTGACCTTCTCGCCGGACAAGGACAGGATACCGCTTCTGTCATTGAAGGGTGTCGTCAAGGAATTCCAGTCCGGCGAAGAGATGAGACGGATCTTAAAAGGCATCGATCTCAATGTCTATGAGGGCGAGCTTTTGGTCGTCTTAGGTGAATCGGGATGCGGCAAATCCACGATGCTGAATATCATCGGCGGTATGGACCAGCTAAGCGAAGGGCAATTGATTGTCGAAGGAAGAGACTTCTCGCATCCAAGCGAAGATGAACTGACGCAATATCGAAGAGACTACATCGGTTTCATCTTCCAGTCCTACAATCTGATGCCAAATCTCAATGCCTTGGAGAATGTTGAATTCATTGCCGAGATCTCGCAGAATCCGCGAGACCCGATGGAGTGTCTTGACCTGGTGGGTCTGAAAGACAAGTGGAACCGTTATCCTTCCGCAATGTCCGGAGGCCAGCAGCAGCGTATCTGCATCGCCAGAGTCATATCCAAGGAACCTAAGATCATACTGGCCGATGAGCCGACAGCGGCTCTTGACTTTGAGACCGGACAGGGCGTTCTGAAAGCCATCGAAAACATCGTCAAGAATGAAAAGAAGACCGTCATCATGGTCACCCATAACGTTGAGATCGCCAAGATGGCGAACCGCGTCATCCGTTTGAAGAACGGTCTGATCTCATCCGTACGCATCAACTTCAACCCGCTTAGAGCGGAGGACCTGGTCTGGTAAGATGAAAAAGACTCAGTTTGTCGATGCCGTAAAAAATATACAGAAAAGAAAGGCCTCATTCCTGTCGGTCGTTTTGATCGTGGCACTGGGCACCGGTGGTTTCTTCACGACCCGCAATGCCTACAAGGCCTTCCATGATGCGACGGAAAATGTATATGAACAGGGCAATTTCAAAAACTATGAACTGATCTCATCCGGCGGTATCGTCGAAGAAGACCTCGACAGGATCCGCAAGATCGAAGGCGTCGAAGAAGCGGAAGGTGTCATCCTGCTCGATGCCGAGCTTTCCGGAAACGATCGTTTTTATAATGTCAAAGCGATCTCGATGACCGATGAGGTCAGCGTTCCTTTGCTGGTGGAAGGAAAGATGCCTGAAAAGTACAACGAACTTCTGCTCAACGAAGACGTGGCAGTGGAAAGCGGCATCAAAGTCGGTGACCGTGTCAATCTCAAATGCACATCTGCCTTGGCAGGTGATCCATTAAAGACACAGAGCTTCACGGTTTCGGGTATCATGCGCCATCCGGAATATCTGCGCTATACGATGGTCTTGTCCGTCTGTCTTCCGGAATCGTCATTCAACAAGGAAGCTTTGAACGATTCTTACACCAACGCCTTTGTCACAGGCGATGAAGAAGCTTTGAAGGGTCTCTATGAGATGCTCCCGACTTTATCGAGCGAGACGAAGCTTCGTATCGATGCGACGGCAGAAGAACGCATCGCTGAGAAGACCGACGAGATCAATAAACAGCTTGAAGAAGCCAAAGAAGAATTGAGCAGCAAGGAAGCGGAAGCGGAAAAGGAACTTGCGGATGCGGAAAAGAAGATCCTCAATTTCGAATCCATCTTCACCGATGGCAAACGCCAGATCGAAGAAGGAAGAGCGGCGCTTGCTGCAGCGCTTGCCCAGCTGACCGAAGGCGAGAAGCAGCTCGCGGAAGGCGAAGCCCAGCTTGCCAAAGCCAAGAAGGCTTATGCCGAATTTGAAAAGAAACTCAAGGAATTTGAAAAACGGGCAGGTGTGAAACTGACACCGGAACAGATCTCAAAATACCTCAAGAGCCTCTCAACGTATCTCAACGACCTGGAAGAAAAGATGGATACCGGGGAAGATTCCAGTACGGAATTCAATCTGCTGCTCAATTTTCTTTCCAACGAAGAGGCAAGGAAAGCTTTAGCCGGTCTTGATGAATCGGAAAAAGACAGCCTCTCCAGACTTTTCGATATGGAAAAAGCCAGGGCGTCCGGCGAAGAGACAAAAGAAGAAGTAAAGACCGTCTATGACGATGAAACCAAAACAGAGGGTATCAGGCTTGTGGATCTCTTCACGGAGGAAGGCCTTTTAAAGATCTATGAAGAAGAGATCGAAGATCCGGTCAAAGAACTCATTGACGCATACAATAACGGCGGTGATCCGGAGGCAGTCAAAGAAAAACTGCACGAAAGGCTCGATGAAGAAAACTACAGCAAGGTCCTGAAAGCTGTCGATGAACTGATGCTGAATTATATTTTCGAATCGATGAGCTGGTACGTTGATGACCTTTACAATGCGCAGGGAACGCTGCAGTCAGCTTCGAAGAATCTGAACGAAGGTCTCGCCTATATAAACTACGACAGTTCTAATGTCGACTTAGACAAGATCAATGCGACATTCAAAGAACTGATCGATAAGGCACAGGCTTATCTTGATGCCGCCAAACAGGGAAAAGACAAAGAAGAAACGGATGCTTTAAAGAAAGAGCTTCTTGACTACTGCAAAAATGAAGCGGTCTTTGAGATGAAACTCATCAATGATGCCGACTGGGAAGCCGAAGATTATGAAAAGGCGATCGAGGAAGCCGAAGATCCAGCAGATGTTCTGACGGCCTTCATCGAAACGGCAAACAATGCCTGGGGCTACAACTTCAAAGTCGTTACGGACGATGGCGAGATCACTGATGAACTGATCACAAATGAAGATCTTTCCAAAGTCATCGATCTGCTCAAACAGATCGCCGCAATGGACTCCGCTGATAAATACGATGAAGAACTGGTCAACAGCTTCTACGCGGCAAGAGGCGTCGATGCGCTCAACACCGTATTATATATCGATCATGGTTTTGACCTGTATATGGCCGTTGCGGGATTCAACGAGAACGTTGAAAGCTTTCTGCAGAAGAAGAAAGACCAGTTTGTACGTCTGACCAAGGACTCGGAAGATCCGACGAAAGACAACGAAGAACTTTTGAATTACTATTCCGTGATAAAGGATCATCTTTCAAAGATCGACACAGCGGCAGACGGCATTATCGAAGCTGCTGAAAAGAACGATCCGGTCGCTTTGATCGAAAAACTGCAGGAGCAGTCCGCTGCGACGGATGCCGAAGACTTCTACCTGGGCAAAAAGCTCTGCAGGGATCTTCTCGATGTCGACTTCGACATGAAGGCATCGGAATACCTCGATCGCTCAGGCGTCAAGGAAGTCTCCGACAAAGCCGATCAGGCATCCAAGGACTTTGAACTGATCGCAAAACTGCATTCACAGATCGTGGATGGCGAACGCCAGGTCGAAGAGGGAAGAAGACAGCTGAGTGAAGGCTGGGCTGCCTACAACGCAGGACAGATCGAACTCGCAGATAAGGAAAAACTTCTGAATGCCTCGGCAAAACAGATCGCCGATGCGAGAAAACAGCTCAATGACGCAAGAGACGATGCGGCAAAGAAGCTCGATGAAGCAAGGGAAGAGATTCGCAAGGCCGAACGTGAGGCCAAGGAAGAGATCGACAAGGCAAGGGAAGAGATCCTCTCGAAGAACTATCACTGGCTCTTGCAGGATCGCATCACCAACCTGTCCTATCTTGATGTCAACGGCACGATCGCCGGCATCAAGGGTGCAAGCACTGCCTTTGGCGCACTGTTCCTTTTAGTCATCAGCTTAGTGTGCTTCTCTACGATCGCAATGATCGTCGAAGAAGAAAAGAAGAGCGTCGGTACGACAAAGGCCTTCGGTTTCTACAACCGCGAGATCTTCGGCAAGTACCTCTTATTCGGCGTACTGGCCGGCGTGCTTGGCTGTATCCTTGGCGTAGCGATCAGCTATCTTGTCACCTACATCTTAATGAAGAACATGAATGATCAGCACATGTACTCGGTCGGCAAACTGCCGGTCACGAGCGAACCGCTGACCATCCTGATCACTTCCGCCTTCATCATCGGCTTGTCTGTCTTAACAACATTCATCGCCTGCACGGATCTGCTCAAGACGCCGGCTGCGATCCTGATGAAGGATGAAACGCTCGCTTCAAGAGAACGCAAGAACAAAAAGAAAGAAACATCCAACCGCTCCGGCAGGTCTTTATATTCCAGACTGATCCTAAGGAACATCGTCAACGAAAAGGAACGTGTACTGATCACCGTCATCATCGTGGCATTAAGCTGCTTCATCGTCGGTATCGGTATCACCCTGAGAGATTCCTTCTTTGGCATGATGGTCAGGCAAAAAGAAGATGTCATGGTCTATGACTTCCGTGTCGAGTATGGAAGCAAGACCGACGACAAGCAGATCGCTGAGATCAGATCGATCTTAGATGACAACGGCACAGAGTATCTCGATGCCTACTATGGCATGCATCTGTATGATACCGGTCTGACGACCAACGGATTGTATGTGATCGCCGGTGACAAGGATGAACTCTCTGGTTTTGTTTTGGCGAGAGATCTCAATACTCACAAGCCGATCCAAGTTCCGGAAGAGGGCATCCTGATACAGAACCGTATGAATGAAAGATACGGCATCAAGATCGGCGATACCATGCACATCTATGACGGCGACCTGATGCTTCACGAAGCGGATGTCAAAGGCATCTTCACGAACTATCAGGGCCGCTACATCATGATCTCCTCGAAAGCCTATGAGAAGATCTTCGGCAAGCCGATGGAGAACAACTGCTTCTACGTCAAGCTCAACGGTGCCGATTACGAAAGCCTGCAGAAGACTTTATCTGCGGTATCGGAAAACATCACGATCGAACGCTCAGACAGCTATATGGCAAGACTCAAGTCTTCCCTTGGCCTCTACAATACATTAGTCATCATACTGACCTTCATGGCGATACTGATGTCGTTCATGATCCTGACCAATCTGTCGAACATCTTCATCACCAGGAAGAAGAGAGAACTGATCATCATGCGTATCAACGGCTTCACGATCAAGCAGACTATCAACTACCTGGCCAAGGAGACGATCTTAACAACACTGATCGGTGTCGTCCTTGCGATCATACTCGGCTTCTTCTTGGGAAGACCGATCGTACAGACTTTCGAACACACCGATACGATGTTTGTCAGAAGCTTCGATGTCAGAGCCTGGGTGATCGCGGTCGCCTTGGAATGCCTGTTCTCGTTCCTGATCAATTACTTCGTCTTCCAGAAAGTAAAGAGACTCAATTTCAGGGAGATCTGATTGCCTGAAGGGGGAGCTGTCATGACCCTGGCATTATACATAAAACTGTTCATCGAAACGATCCTTGTCTTCGTTTTGATGGATCTCTTACAGAAACCATTTCACAAGATCGAAAAGCGCTTTTTGAAAGTGCTTTTCTTCTTGGTCAAAGTCATACTGACACTTTATCTTGCATTGGCTTTGATCGCCTTTGACTACACGATCATCTGGAAGTTCGAGTATCCGTTTGCGGCTTTGTATCTGGTACTTATGGCGGATATCTTTAAGGACATCATTGTGTTCATCCTTTCCCTTTTCAAAAAGGATTTTGACAAGAAACGGAAACTGGTCCTTGGCATCGTCCTGACGCTTATATTTACGGTGTACAACATCGTCAACATGGAAACGATCGTGCCCGGATATCACAAGATCACAAGTGACAAACTGAAGAACGAATACCGTCTGATCTTTTTTGCGGACCTTCATTACGGCTCTTCCCAGTCACAAAGGATCGTCGACAAAGCCCTTGATCAAATAAAGGAACTTCATCCGGATTATCTGCTGCTGGGCGGCGATCTCACAGATGAGAATACGACAAAGCAGGAGATGGAATATCTCTATGCAAAGATCGGCTCTTTGAATATCCCGACTTTTTACATCTATGGAAACCATGACCGGCAGGAGAGAGCAGTGCGAAAATACGGGGCTTTAAAGTATACGGAAGAAGAACTCGAACGTGCGATCAAAGATAACGGCATTAGGATCCTTTATGAGAATTACGAGGAAGTCAATGATGATCTGATCATCTTAGGAAGAGAGGACCCGTCCCATCCGGATAAACGCAAAGCGGTCAGGGATCTGCCAAAGATGCCGGAAGGAAGGTACGTCGTCAGTCTTGATCATACGCCATACCAGGACGAAGAGATCAAAGAGCTCAAAGCCGATCTGCAGCTGTCCGGCCACACCCATGCAGGACAGTTCTTTCCGGTTTTGACAATCTACAGGCTGCTTGGTCTCAACGTGCTGGGTGATTATTTCATCGGCGATACGCATCTTTATGTTTCATCCGGCATTGCAGGCTGGGCACTGCCTTTGAGAAGTGAAGGCCATTCCGGTTTTGAGGTCTTTGACCTGTCACCGGACGCCTAAGACAGCGATGCGCTTCGGGTGATGCGTTTTTGTACGGATACGGTACTTAATAAGCAAAAAAACAGGCGTATAATGAAGTTGATATGTGGGATAAACTAATGGAAACGTTCGCTGAGAAAGGTCTCAGCACCAGAAAACAGATATGCAAGCTGGTCCTTGTTTCAGCTGTGCTTTTGATCATGCTGCTGCTGTCGGTTTCTTCCTTGAAGAACTATGGCACCGGCATCTACAACAGAGAAAATTACGACAACCAGAAAAACATCGCTGAATCGATCGATGCGACGTACATGCGTCTCATGGAGAATGTAGAAAACGCGAGAAACAATTACTATACTTTCCTGGAAGGAAATGCCAGGATGACCGCTGCGGTCTTAAGGTCCTTTGCGGCAAATGAAGAATACAATGGCCATACTATATGGACAGAGGTTTCGTCGTCCATTACGAAGATGGCAAGTACGTGGCACCGGATGGCATCAACGTCGATATGAACACCCTCGACTTTGAAGGGGGAAGCAGGACGAGGACGATCGTCTCTGACTATTCCGGCTGGTATGAAGCCGATGCCTTTGTACAGCCTATGGGCAATGACTACTACTATGTGGACTGGGATGCGACCTATGAAGCAAGGGGTTTTGTGGACAGCTATTGCAACACCAGCCAGGTCATCAGCCAGATGGAAGAGGCACTCGATGGCGGTATCCTGATCAACAGGAAAAATGAAGAAGGAAATACCTTATTATATCGTTCTGAAGCTCTGAGTGAGATCGACGATACCACGCTGGCGGGCTTTGATATCAGTGCTGTCAATGAAAAAGATCACAGCTATGAATACGAAGGAAAAAGCTACATCGTAGCCGGATCCTCGCAATCGGAAGACTATGACTTATACTACTTCGTCCCGATGGAGAATCATGTCTTTGAGGCTTCCCGCTGGGTAACGCTGTTCGTCGTCTTTACGATCGTCGTCTTAGTCTCGGCACTCACCTGGAACTTTGCCGTGCAGAAGCTGGTCAGGGAACGGGTCCTTTCCTCGGCGCAGGAGAGATACTATAAACCCAGGCACATGCTGATCACCAACATCGGTGTATGTCTTTTGTCGGCGAGTTACTGTTCACACCCTGTAAAAAGCTGATCATACAAAAAGCCGCAATTCATCATCACAAAAACAGCGTTAGATGAAATGCGGCTTTTTAACATCTTTTCTTTGATCAGTTCATAGATGTTTCTTTCATGCGACTTTCCTGTTTCAATGACACTCAAAAAGTCACAATAGGCATCAAGATTCTTCGAGCTGCGAAAAGATCCGACTGTCCTGGCTTTACGTTTGACCTTGCGAAGCCTCAATTCCGCTTCATTGTTGGTATAAGGTATCTTCGGATGATGAAGGAAATAGAGGATCTCTGTCTTGTAATCTTTGAAGCGCTTGTAGGTATTATAGCCGTCGGTATAGTACTTTGACGGCGGATCTTTCTCATATTGTCTTTGCCCAAGTAAGAGGATCTCATCATATTCCTTTTCGATCTTCATGATATCCGAAGAAGAAAGTGCTTCTGTCTTGAAGCGGTGAATGGCTAACTGAATGAGCTTTTTCATCTTTGCGTTCCAGTCATGGTCTTCCTCGTTGACGATGGAATCCTCAAGATAGCGAAGCTCATGTGCCAGGCATTTCTGATGGGATGAGCCGTAATTGAAATAGCTCCTGTCATGATCATGAATGATCGTGAACTGATAATCCTTTACAGGTGTCTGATCCAGAGATTCCATATTCCTTCTGTCAAAGTGCTGATATAAGACATCCTTGCCATTGCTGGAAACATAGACGTATTCTTTCTTCCCGTTGTTTCTTAAGTACGTGGCGTCATGATGCATATAGGGGGAAAGATACAGGGAAGAAAGGATCTGTTTCTTCTCTTTCTCGCACTTATCGGAAAACCGCTTCGTCAAGGAAGCGATGCTTCCCACAGACAAAGAGATCTTATCCTCCGATATGTATTCCAGTACTTCCTTTGTCTTTCGGATCGGCATATTGCCATAGCTGTTCAAAAGTAAGCTCAAGGCTCTTACGCCCTTGCCGTAATTAGTCTCGTTATCCACGCCTTCAGGGAAAGGGGTATAAACAAGAGAATGATCATGTATATTCTCATAGACTCTGGAGATGTAGCGCAGAGTGCTTACTTCCACTTTGATGTCGACAAGATCTCTGCTTTTTGTGATGAGGGAATCCTTGTAGGAAGAAGGATCCTTCTTCACGGATTCAGGTACATCAAGCTCGATGATCACATCCGGCTCATAGCGTTTTCTCTTATGGCCTTTATGGCCTTTCTGGCCGCCCTGGGATAAGCCGCTTTTCACTCTGGAATTTGATATGATCTTACGGTTTCTGCACTCACTTGAGGGGATCGAGGAATTGGTGAAGTCTTTTGTGATCCGGGATAAAAGCTTCTTGTTCTTATCTTCAAGATCCTTTATCTTCTTTTCCATATCCTCGATGAGCTTTTCGTATTCGCTTATCTTCTTCTCATATTTTTCATAAAGCTCATTGAACCTGTCTTCCTTTTCGCCGATGACATCTCTTAACCGGGAGATCTCTTCGATATCCTTCTTCGTTTTTTCCCTGGCCTTTTCGTTTTCCTTCTTTGATGACTCCAGCTGATACTTCAGATGATCGATCTCTTCTTTGTGTTTTTCTTCCAGAGCCTTTGAAAGATCATCCCATTTCATAACATAGCGATCGAGCTTCTTTTTCAGATGATGGTTCTCTCCCCGCAGTAAAGCGTTGATCTTGTTAAGATCCTCTGTCTTTTCCATCTGTATCCGATAGTATTCAGGAGTTCTTGTCTTCATAGATTTCCCTTAATCTTATTATTTCATCGATCAGCTGTCTTCGGCTATAGCCTTCAAAAGCTTTATATCTTTCAGGATCCGAAGAAAGATGGGCACATCTGCCATCCGTCTTTATGATCTTTCCTGTTTCTTCATCGAGCCTTCCGATGAGCTTGCGCTTGCTTCTGGACTGTTTCTTTTCCTTGTCCCAGTAAGCTTGATTCTCATAGGCATAGGTGATCCCTGATCTTTTGTCTTTCTGATAAACGATACTCATTTTTCATCCTCTATTGTTAGGTATATTATAACACATAACGATACCTGAATCAATCAAAATACCGATTTCATCGGTACTTTTGAGAGTTGATACTATCTGAAATGTTATGCACACCTAACGATAAGACTCTTGAGGATCACTCATGGGGTGTGAACAGTAACGATAGCAGAAGCGGAAGAGATAGTTCCGCTTTTTTAATGTTTTGAGGTATGTTAAGATTTAAAAGGAAAGAAGGTTAAAACATGAATAATAGACCTGTAGTTTTGGTTGTAATGGATGGCGTTGGTGAGACCGATGTCCTTGAAGGAAACGCCGTAAAAAACGCTTATACACCTACTCTTGATTATCTGAAGGCCAATTATCCCTGGACGAAGATCAAAGCCCATGGTACGGCTGTCGGTCTGCCTAGCGATGACGATATGGGCAACTCCGAAGTCGGTCACAATGCGATCGGCTGCGGCCAGATCTATTCGCAGGGTGCCAAGCTGGTCAACGAATCCATCGCTGACGGTTCGATCTATCTGAGCCAGACCTGGAAGGATCTGATTGAAAATGCCAAGGGTCATACCCTGCATTTCCTGGGACTGTTGTCGGATGGCAATGTCCACTCCAACATTTCGCATCTCAAGGCTATGATAAAGGAAGCCAAGGCAGAAGGCATCAGCCGAGTCAGAGTCCATGTCCTGATGGATGGCAGAGACGTTCCGGAAACTTCCGGTTTGCAGTACATCGATGAACTGGAAGAGCTGATGAATTCTTTGAATGATGAAAGCTTCGATGCCAGGATCGCTTCAGGCGGCGGCAGAATGTATATCACGATGGACCGCTATGAAGCCGACTGGGAAATGGTAAGAAGAGGCTGGGATTGCCACGTAGCCGGTATCGGCAGGCAGTTTGCCAGCGCAACGGAAGCGATCGAGACTTACCGCAAGGAGCTGGGCGTCAACGACCAGAACCTGCCGGAATTCGTCATCGTCAAGGACGGTGCACCGGTCGGTACGATCGAGGATCATGATTCCGTGATCTACTTCAACTTCAGAGGCGACAGAGCCCTGGAGATCTCCCGAGCTTTTGATAATACCAATTACAAATTTGAAAAATCCAAGGAAGTCGATGTCATGTATGCCGGCATGCTGGAATATGATGGTGACTTGCATATCCCGAACAGATATCTGGTCAATCCGCCGGCTATCAAGGATACGATGTCCGAATATCTGGTCAAAAACAATGTCAGGACTTATGCGATCTCCGAGACGCAGAAGTTCGGTCATGTGACCTACTTCTGGAACGGCAACCGTTCCGAGAAATTCTCCGATGAACTGGAGACTTGGGTCGAGATCAAGTCCGATCTGTGCCCGTTTGATCAGCGTCCGTGGATGAAGTCTTCCGATATCACCGACAAACTGGTGGAAGCGATCGATTCCAAGGAATACATGTTCTTAAGGACCAACTATCCTAACGGCGACATGGTCGGCCATACCGGCGACTATGAAGCGACCATCATCGGTGTCGAATCCGTCGACCTCAACCTTAAGAGAGTCAAGGAAGCCTGCGATCGCAACGACTGCATCTTATTGATCACGGCCGACCACGGCAATGCCGATGAGATGTATGAAAAACGCAAGAAGGAAACTGATCCGCTCAAGCCGAAGACTTCCCATACTTTAAACAAAGTTCCGTTCATCATCTACAATGCCGGTGATGTTACGATCAAGGAAGGTCAGTTCGGTTTAAGCAATATCGCGGCGACCGTCTTCAAGCTCCTGGGTCTGGAAGTACCGGCATCCTGGGATGAGGCGATGATCTAGGAAGGTCAAAATGATCACGATCGATGCTTTAAGGGCCTACGGTGCCGATGTGGACAAGGGCTTAAATCTGTGCATGAACAATGAGGACTTCTATCTGCGGATGGTTTCGATGATCCTGAATGAAGCCTCGTTCGACCAGCTGGCCAAAGCCATCGGTGACAATGACCTGGAAGAAGCGTTCAAGGTTTCCCATGCCTTAAAAGGTGTTTCGGGCAATCTGGCGCTGACGCCTTTATATGACAAGGTGGAAGAGATCACCGAACTGCTCAGGGCTCACACGCAGATGGACTACAGCGAAATGCTGGAAGGGATCTTAAAAGAGAAGCAAGCCCTGGAAGAAATGGCCAAATAAAAAATAACAGAAAGAAAGAGGAGTGCTTCACTCCTCTTCTTCGTATTCGTAACTGATCTTGATATTGCCGTATTCATCGGCCACCTCATCAAAGACATCCAGTATCTTCAATGAGAACTTTTTGAAATCGTCGGTATTCATGACGATGACCTCCGTGTCCTCCAGTTCACACAGACAGTCGTAGAGGGCATCGAGGTTTTCACCATAGTAGTCGGGGAAATCAAAGAGTTCCTTGAGATAGGGATGTCCTTTTTCATTGAGTTCCCTGATGTCCATGACGATCTTCTTTCTTTCCTTTTTCTCACTAAGTTCACTGAAACCTAAGCTGATGTTACCGTAATCTTCATTGACATCGTTGAAGATGCGGATGATGCAGGCGGCAAACTCGGACATCTGCGTGTAATTGGCGATGAGGATCTCTGCCTCATCCAGATAGGTCAGATAGGCATAAAAGGAGTCGAAGTCTTCGCCGGTAAAGGGCGGATCGTCGAATAGTTCCTGCAGATAGGGGAATTCCTGTTCATTCAGTTTTTCGATATCCAGTATTTTTCTGATCATTAGGGTTCTCCATATAAAAGTTCATAACTGTTGTAGTGGTCTTCGGTATAGTATATTAAGCCGTCATTGGAAAAGACGATGCGCTTGGCATTGCGGGTTCCGCCCTGATAGTCGATGTCGCATTCATAGTATTTGCGACCCTTTTTCTTAGGCAGGATTCCCTCCCGGTTGCTGAAGCTGTCACCGCCGATGCTGCAGCCTTTGCAGACTTTCTGCAGGTTGCCTTTGGAGGCTTCCCAGCCCATCTTTTTGGCTTCCGCTTTGGTGACGAAGTTGGAGGGCAGTTTCCCATAGGTCGCAATGTATAAGGCCACATCTTCTTTGGAAGTATAGGCCCCATCGACGTCGATCTTTTCTTCGACGACCGGTTCTTCGATCACATTTTGCGTACTAAAAAGGAATTGGGAACCAAGGTAGAGTCCGATTCCCAGAAGCAGAAGCAGGATGAGCGATCTGATGAGTTTCTTCATAATTTAATTATACTTTACTTGCCGCGGCAGGTTCAGCGTAAATGTCTATAGGATAGTATTATTCTTTTTCTTTTCCTTGAGTTCATCTCTCAGCTTGACATAGGCATCCTGATTTTCGGCGGTGAACCCGATCAGAGCTGCCGGATTTTTCTCGATGATCTTGTCGATGATGGCGGCATGAAGTTCCATCGTCGACTCTTTGTTTTTCTTGCCGAAAGAGCGGCCGTTGGCGAAATTGATCATCCTTCCATCTTTTGTCACAACATTGAGGAAGTCATAGTCGGGGATGCCGTTGGTGCGGTGTTTTGTGACATAGGCCCAGAAGATATCACTGTAGCTGACGGCATTGAAGTCGCCGTTTAGTGAGATCAGATAGTGGTCGGTCAGATAGGTCTTGAGCTTGTCGTAGCTGATGGTGGAATCGCTGTCCAATTCTCTGGTGAATTCGTTGTCACTTGTGGCCATGATCGGCTCAAAGCTCTTTTTCCTAGATTTTCCGATAAAGAAAACGATGGCCCCGATCAGACCGGTGAACAGGAAACTGATGACATAGCCTAAAGAATAATTGAAGAAAGCATTGAGACCATGGAGTTTCTTTTCTCTTTGGACACTAAGACAGACATCGCCGAAGATGTGATCAAAGTCGGCCAATGACGCATATGTCTGCCCGAGATCCTCATTCAAGGCATTGATCGCATAGGATCTGGCTTCTTCGGGAATGGCCATGGTCCAGCCGTAGAGGCGGAAGAGATCATCGCTCTTATTGGCCTCTTCAACGGCATACGCATAGCCGTCATCATTCATTGAAATGATGTAGTAGAAATCGCTGTCGTAGGCGATATAGTAATCCTTGCTGTCATCGGAGGCGAAGGGATAGGCACCGTATATGTCGACATAGGCCGGTTTTCTAACCTTGTTTTTATCCTGACTTTCGATGATGTTGTTGAGATGGACGATGTTACCGGCATTTCTGCTGTAATTAATGATGCCAAGCACCAGCAGCAGCAAGGCTGCGGCGATGGCCGCGATTCCGGCAAAATAAGTCAGTTTTGCCTGATAATATTCTTTTTCGACCTTTTTCATGTTCATAGCAAGTCCTCCTCGTATTTCAAAAGACATCTGCTTAAGCAATAAGATTATTCATCTGCTGATATAAACATAATTATATATATCGTGAATCGTCGTGTGAAGGGCGCCTTAAAGCGGCAGGATCACACCGGCCAGGATACCTAAAATACCGGCAATGGCGATGATGGTGATCGGTCCCTGTTTGTAGTGATTGAGCAACAGACATAGGGCAAAGATCAGCAGGGAAATGATGAAGGAGTAGGAGCCGTAGACCAGGTCTTCACTTGCCGGGAAGAAGACTTCCAGACCTACAGTGATGATCGCCGAGGCCACCATACCGACAACGACGGGTTTTAATCCTTCCAGGACATAGGAGATGGTCTTGTTGCGGATGAAGCGGTCGTAGAAGATCGCTATCAGCAACATGATCAAAAATGATGGCAGCATGACGCCCAGGATGGCGGCCAACTGGCCAAAGAAGCCGGCGGTCTTTAAGCCGACATAGGAAGCCATATTGACGGACATGGAACCGGGTGTCGATTCGCTGACGGCCAAAAAGTTTATCAGTTCGGCATTGCTCATCCAGTCATGTCCTAAAACTTCCGCCCTGATCAGCGGTAGCATCGCATAGCCCCCGCCGATGGCGAAGAAACCCATCTTCAGAAAGACCAGAAACAGTTCAAGATAGACCATCATCTTAGCGGTCCTCCATGACAAAGAAACTGGCGATCAGAGAGACCAGGATGTCGGCCACCAGGATGTAGATGACGTTGACTTTAAAGAAGACTAACAGGATAAAAGAAATAGCCATGATGATGAAATTCAGATAATACTTGCCCATCTCTTTAAACAGGATCATAGTGGCATTGATGATCAATACCAGTACGGCACATCTGATCCCGGCAAAGGCGTAGTCGACGTAGATGTTGTTCGCAAATTCACTCATGAAGAAAGAGACCACGGTCATGATGATGATCGAGGGCGTGATGATGCCTAAGGTCGCGATGATGGCACCTAAAAAGCCGCCGACCCGATAACCGATGAAAGTCGACGAGGAGATGGAGATCGAACCCGGGGTCGATTCGGCGATGGCGATGATATCGGCGATGTTTCTTTCGGACATCCAATGATTGTTTTCAACTATTTCCTTCTTCAAGAGGGTGATCATGGCATAGCCCGAACCAAAAGTAAAGGCTCCGATCTTGAAAAACGACAAAAACAGTTTGAGATATTTTTTAAGCATTAAAACCTCCAAAACAAGGGATATGATTGTAAAACATATGTAAAAATCCGTTTTGGATTGTAAAAAGATTGTAAAGGGAATTGTTCCTAATTTCATACTACAACATTAAAAAATAGATGCAAGGCTAAAATTTTTTATTTTTATCTATAGAGCGTGATGAGAGAAAAGATGAGGGTCTAACTGTTATAATAGAGGTAAGCATATGAATAGGATAATCTGGCTCATCATCACGATATACGGTTTTGATTGGATAGAAGGCCTTTTTATAAAATGGCCGTTTTATCTGCTGCTGCCGCTTTTCGTGCTGATCGCAGTAGGTTATGTCGTAAAACTCAGGAGATTTTAGAATATGAGAGATAAGCAGATAGAAAAGATCATCGCCAATGAGAAAAACAGACAGCTTCACAATATTGAGCTGATCGCTTCGGAGAACTACTGTTCCGAGGAGATCATGGAAGCGGTAGGCAGCTGTTTGACCAACAAGTATGCGGAAGGCTATCCGGGAAGGCGTTATTACGGCGGCTGTCAGAATGTGGATGAAGCTGAGCAACTGGCGATCGATAGAGCTTGTGAACTATTTGGCGCTGAACATGCCAATGTGCAGCCGCACTGCGGTTCCGCCGCCAATATGGGTGTCTACAGAGCTGTCTTAAAACAGGGTGATAGGCTTCTGGGTATGGCGCTTGATGCGGGAGGACATCTGACCCATGGCTACAAGCTGAGTTTTTCCGGCAATGATTATGAGACCTACAGTTATGGGGTCGATAGGGAAAGTGAACTGATAGACTATGACGAAGTCGAAAGGATCGCCTTGGAAGTCAAACCGAAGATCATCGTGGCGGGAGCGAGTGCTTATGCCCGTTTTATCGATTATGCCCGTTTCAGAGAAATAGCCGATAAAGTCGGAGCTTATCTGATGGTGGATATGGCTCATGTGGCGGGATTAGTGGCCGCCGGGCTTCATCCTTCGCCTGTACCTTATGCGGATTTTGTCACTTCGACGACCCACAAGACCTTGCGAGGACCAAGAGGCGGTCTCATCCTGTGCAAGAAGGAATTTGCCAAAGCTTTGGATAAAGCCGTCTTTCCGGGCATTCAGGGCGGTCCCTTGTGTCATGTCATCGCAGGCAAGGCGATCTGTTTCTATGAGGCGATGCAGCCTGATTTCGTCGAATATCAGAAACAGGTAGTCGCCAATGCCAAGGCCTTAGCCAGGACTTTGCAAGAAGAAGGTTTTAGGATCGTTTCCGGTTCGACGGACAATCATATGGTCTTAGTGGATGTCAAGAATTCGCTAGGCATTACCGGTAAACAGCTGGAAGAAAGGCTCGATCAGGTCAACATCACCGTCAACAAGAACGCCATTCCTTTCGATGAGGAAAGACCGGCTTATACCAGCGGTATCCGCGTCGGTACACCGGCGATGACGACCAGAGGTTTCAAGGAAGCGGAGTTTATCGAAGTAGGCAAGATCATTTCTTTGATCGGACATAACATCGATGATGAGCAGATCAAAGATGAAGCGCAAAGAAGAGTTGAAAAATTAATGGAGGGATTCAAGTGAACGAAGTATTGAAGGCTATTAAGGAAAGAAGAAGTATCCGCAAATTCAAGAGTGAAATGCCAAGCAAAGAAGAGATCGAAAAGGTCGTCGAGGCCGGTCTCTATGCCCCATCCGGCAGCAACAAGCAGGGTGTCATTTCTTTAGTCATCACCAACAAAGAATTAAGAGAGAAGTTCGTGGTCGCCAATCGGGAGATAGGCGGCTATAGTTCTGATAAAGATCCGTTTTATGGAGCACCGGTTATCATCGTCGTGCTTGCCAAGAAGGAATCGAACAATCGCCAGTATGACGGAGCCCTGGTCATGGGCAACATGATGCTGGCGGCACATTCACTGGGTTTAGGCAGCATCTGGATCAACAGAGCCAGAGAGGAATTTGAAAGAGAGGACTTCAAGCAGATATTGAAGGACTTGCAGATCGAGGGTGAATGGGAAGGTGTCGGACATTGTGCAATTGGTTATATGGATTGCGAACTGCCGGGCATCCCGCCACGCAAGGAAAACAGAGTCTATTATATCGATTAAACGGTCTAAGGACCGTTTATCTTTTTTCAGGTTTAGCGTAAAATTAGATTAATAGAGTATCCGTTAATTGGGATAAAAACGGGGAGAAACAATATGGGTATCAGGTTTTCAAAATCGATCAAGATCGGCAATTACCTCAGGATCAATTTCAATAAGAATGGCATTTCCGCGACCGTAGGCAAGAAGGGTGCTTCCGTCAATATCGGCAGCAAGGGTGCCTACCTGAATCTTTCACCGGCGGCGGTCGGCGTCAACGGTACAGGCCTTTCCTATCGGCAGAAGATCGTGGGCGGTTTTGGTTCCAAGAAGAAAAAGACCACCAGCAAGAAATCTTCCAAGAAAAAGACTTATGTCTCCGCTTCCGAAACTAAAGCTTCTTCTTTGAAGAAGAACGAGGTCGTCGAAGAAGTGAAGGAAAACGAAGCTCTCGAGCAGCAGGCCGATGTCGTCGAAGAATACAACAACAACCTGGAGGCGATCACCAATATCCACAAGTATACGGCTCCCGTTATGAGTAAAAAACAGTATCGTGAATATGTGGATGGCCTGGAGTCGGCGGCGATGAAAGAACTTTGCGAATTTGCGATACAAGGTGATGAAGATACCATCGAAAATATGGTCTCTTCCTTTATGAATAATCTGGAACTGGCCTATGATGTCCGAGTCAACTACGAGCTTGAGGACAATGTCCTTTATGCCGACCTGGATCTGCCGGAGATCGAAGATCTGGAAAGAGAATACCCGGTCTACAATGGAGCCGGTATCCTGGTCTATCGGCGCAAGACGACGGCGGCTCTTAAGGAGGAGTATGCCCGTCTGGTCATGAGTCTGGGTGTGTTTTTAACGGCCAACTTCTTCAACGTCTCATCCTATATCGATGAAGTCGTCATGTCGGGTTTCACGACCATCAGAAACAAGAGCGGGGATCTGGTCGATCAGTACCTGTATTCGGTCAAGTATTTAAGAGAGGTCTTTGAAAAGACTGATTTCTCAGAAGTCGATGATCTCTATGAATTCATCCTGCAGTTTGAAAACAGGATCAATATGTCTTCAGCGTACGCTTTCAAGGCTATCAAGCCTTACGATATGGAATCGGTGGTCAAGGCCAATGAACTGGTCGATGATGCGATCGAGGCTTTGAAACAGTTGGGTTACAAGTCGTCGCAATTGACCGGTATCAGGGAACGCTTATGCGAATACCGCTATGAGACTTCCGGGGAATATCTCAAGGAAGGTCTCAGATTACTTAAAGAAGAAAACAGTTAGGTTTAGCGTGTCATTTTTCAAGTCTGAAAAACGATATTTAAAAAGAAGCGGTCTCAGCGATCGCTTTTTGAGGATACAGGGCTTGAAAGTTTTAAAACTGCTCATGGTGATCATGATGTCGATGACGCTGATGGGCTGTTCCAGCGATCAGCAGACTATACCGGAATCCAGACCTTCTTCAGGTTCTGAATCGACATCGGAACCTGAGAGCACGGAAAGATACGAAGTACCGGAATTTGCGGATTCGGTGTTCGATAAGGATGCCGCCAGAAGCAAGAACGGAGCCTACATCGATCTGTCCAACGTCTCCAAAGGATATGTAGCGGTCTCGGCCGTCTCCGATGCCCGACTCAAGTTCCAGGTCATCACCGATGTTACCTATAACTACGATCTGTCCAACAATGGGGAAGTATCTATCTTCCCGCTACAGTCGGGGAATGGCGAATATCAGTTCAGGGTGATGGAGAATGTAACAGAGAACCGTTATGCGATCATGTTCGATGTCAGTGAAAAGGTCACGCTTGAAGATGAGTTCCAGCCCTTTATCCGACCCAGTGATTACGTTTCCTATACCAGGGATTCAGAGTGTGTGAAACTGGCTTCATCATTTGCGCAAGAGTCAACGGATGTCTTCGATCTGATCCACAAGGTCTACGATTACGTCTGTGCCAATGTCAAATACGACAAGAAGAAGGCGGAAACGGTGCAATCGGGTTATCTGCCTGATCCTGATGAGACATTGTCGACGGGCAAGGGCATCTGTTTCGATTATGCGTCTTTGACGGCGGCGATGCTTAGATCGCAAGGGATACCGGTCAAGGTCATCTTCGGCCACGTATCACCTAACAATCTCTATCACGCCTGGAATATGTTTTATACGGAAGAAGCGGGCTGGGTCACGGTCGAATTCAAGGTCGATCAGCAGACATGGACCCGCATGGATCTGACTTTCATGGCCAATGGTTCGAATCTGAAATTCATCGGCGATGGCAGCAATTATGCGGATGTATACGAGTATTAAGGAGGAAGTCTATGGCAAAACAGGAAAAATTAAGCCTCTTGGGAATCAGTGCTTTCTGTGAAAGCATGGCTTCGATGCTGGGTGCAGGCATCGATACCGGCGAAGCGGTGTCTTTGCTGAAGCAGAAGGGCAAGGAAAACGGCCCTTTGAATCAGGGGATCGAAGTCATTAGAGAGAAGGTGGAAGAAGGCTCTTCTTTGAAGGATGCGATGGAAGAAAGCGGCATGTTCCCGCAATACGTTCTGGATATGGTGAAAACGGGCGAATCGACCGGCAAGAGCGAAGATGTCTTCAGTAGACTTGCGGATTACTATGGCCGTCAGCATACCCTTTCCGAGAAGATCAAAACGACAATCATCTATCCTTTGGCGATGATATTACTGATAATCATCGTGCTTTTCCTGATGCTGAAGATGGTCCTGCCGGCTTTCTCCAATGTCTATGAAACTCTGACGGGTTCATTATCCGAGAGCTCCTACAGCTACATCAGCTACGCCTATCTGTTTTGCCGGGTAGCTCTGATCCTGATGAGCGTTCTGGTTCTGGTTATTGCCATAGCTTATCTTTTATACCGCAGCGGTTACCGCAAGCAGATCCTGAAGCTGGTGAAGAAGATCCCCGGCTGTAAGGACATTCTGGAAAATCTGGCGTTATATCGCTTTACTTCCGCTTTCGAAGTCTTCATGTCCAGCGGTTATCTGCAGGATGAGGCAGCCAGCAAGGCAAAGAAGATGTGTGGCGATGATGAGGTCGAAGCAAGGATAGGCAAGCTGGAAGATGAGATGATGCAGGGTCATGGTTTTGCCTACAGCGCCAATGAGAGCGAACTGTATGAACCGATCTATGCCAGGATGCTGATACCGGCAGAGAAGAGCGGCAATACGGAGAGTGCTTTGAAAAGACTCAGCGGTTTGCTTTCGGATAGTGTCATGAGTAAGGCGGACAGCTTACTTAGTTCGCTGGAGTCGGTGCTTTCCGGTGTGCTGATGGTGACGGTCGCCATCGCTTTGCTTAGTGTCATGCTGCCGCTGATCGGCATCATGAATTCGATAGGATGAAACATGTATCGGGATGTTAAGGGAAAGACACTTCTAAAGATCCTGGCTGTGCTTGTGATAGCGGCAGCGCTGTTTTTCGGCTATCGCAGTTTCAGAAAGAGAGCGGACAGGGATCTGAGTGATGAGAGTATTGCGGCTATTAAGCAGGCCATCGAGCGTGCGGCTTTGCAATGCTACGTCGTGGAAGGAGCCTATCCGGTCAATCTTGATTATCTTAAACAGTATTACGGTCTGACCATCAATGAGAACACCTATTATGTGGTTTATGACGCTTATGCCGAGAACCAGCTGCCGGATATCCGGGTCGTCAGGAAGTAGGAACATGAAAGAGAAACAGTCAAGCAATGAATTCAGCTTAATGATCATGACGGCTTTCTTCATCATGTCTTTTCTGCTGCTGGTGATCTTCGGTACGGGTATCTACCGCAATATCGCCGTCTCCCAGGAAGAAAGTTCACTTTCCAGGACTCTCTCTTCTTATCTGCATACCGCTTCAAAAATGAATGAAGCCGGTATCTATTCGGAAGTTAAAGAAGGCCATGAGGTTCTGGTGGTGAAAGATGGCGATACGGGTTATGGTAACCGGATCTATCTGCTGGATGGCTATCTGGTGGAGGATTTCGGTAGACTTGATGATGAATTACATACCGCTTCGGCCTTGAAGATCGCGCAAACGGCTGTTTTTGAGATCAAAGAGCTGAGTGAGACTTTGCTGAAGGTGACGACGAGCGACGGAAACGTCTTTATCAGCCGTGTGAAAGGAGAGGGCGATGAATAGGAAGAATCTGGGCGTCGAGATCATCGTGATCCTGGCGGTCTTCATCATGTCGATCTCCATTTTAAGCAAGGCCTTCGTCATGGCCAAATCAAGAAGCAGCGAAGCAGCCAGACTTTCCGATGCGGTAACTTTGGCTTCCAATGCAGCCGATGTCTTTCTGGCTTGCGATGATGAAAAAGAGATGCTGAAGGTCCTCAATGAAAACGGCAATGCCGAACTGAAAGATGGATTGAATGTTTATTATGATAACGATCTTAGACCGGCGGTTTCGGGTGCTTTCAAAGTCGTGATCGATCAGAAAGATGAAGGGGACTTCACTAAAGCCTATATCAGCATCTTCTATGGTGAAGAAGAGATCTATGCCATTGAGACGGGCAAGGAGGCCAAAAAGTGAATACGGGTCGTCTGAGATTAGGGATGCTATCGATCCTGCTTACGATCATCGTCATCTGCATGAGCGTTCTTTCGCTTTTGTCTTTCGCGACTTCTTCGGCTGATCTGCGTCTGGCCAAACGCTATGCCAGGACGGTGGAGATCCGTTATCAGCTGGAAGAGGAAGGCCGGCGCCTGCTGATGGAGTCGGGTGAGGATGCTATAATTGATACGGAAATATATAAAGACGGTTACAAACTGGTCATCAAAGCCGATGGAGGAAACATTACGACCTGGAGTATCGAAAAAGTCTGGGAAGAAGACACTTCGATCGATGACCTTTGGGAGGGCAACTAAATGAATATTGAAGAGATTATCACTAATGCCGTTAAAGCGGATGCTGCGGATATCTTTCTGATCGCCGGCTTGCCTTTGACCTACAAGATAAACGGCAGCCAGAATCGGATCGGCGATATGCTGTATCCGGAAGATGTCGAAAAGCTGGTCAGAGAGATCTATACGATAGCCAATCGCGATACGGTCAATATCGACAAAGGTCTCGATGATGACTTCTCTTTCGCCAAAGGCGGTTTGGGACGCTTCAGAGTCAATGCCTTCAGACAACGCGGTTCTTTGGCTGCTGTCATCAGACTCATCAAATTCGGTATTCCCGATCCGGTCGAAATGAACATTCCGGAAAGTGTTTTGTCTTTGGCCGATAACAAAAAAGGTCTGGTCCTGGTCACCGGTTCCGCCGGTTCGGGCAAATCGACCACGCTGGCCTGCATGATCGACAGGATCAACAAGAACAGAGAATGTCACATCATCACGATGGAAGATCCGATCGAATTCATCCACCGTCATGAAAAATCCATTGTCACCCAGAGGGAAGTCTACATCGATACTCCGGGTTATCTGGAATCTTTGCGTTCCGCTTTAAGAGAAAGCCCCGATGTCATCCTTTTAGGTGAGATGCGAGATTATGAAACGATCTCCGCCGCCATCACGGCTGCCGAGACAGGCACCTTACTGATCTCGACTTTACATACATCTTCAGCCATCAATACGATCAGCAGGATCATCGACGTCTATCCGGCTTCCCAGCAGCATCAGGTCAAGATACAGCTGGCTCAGATCCTCAAGGCCATCGTCTCGCAACAGCTGGTCACCGGTGTCAATGGCGAACAGATCCCGGCTTTCGAAGTTCTGAAGAATAATACAGCTATTCAGACCATGATCAGGGAAGATAATCTCCATCAGATCACCGGTGTCATGTCAAGGTCGGCTGCCGAAGGCATGTTTACGATGGACACCTACCTTTACAATCTGTATAAGCAAGGCAAGATCAGTAAGGAAGAACTCCTGGTATCCTGCGTCAACCACGAAAAAATGCTCGAAAGAGTATAAACACGATCACATTAAAAGATCCCGGAAGTTCCGGGATCCTGTTTTTTATTTGACTTTTACTTCGGCTGAACCCAGGTCCTTGCCCTGATTGAAGTTGCGGGCATTTTCCATCGTCTGTACGGCGATGGCCTGCATGGCTTCCCTGGTAAAGAAGGCCTGATGGGAGGTTAAGACCAGTTGCGGGAACATTTGCAGTCGCGCAGTGATGGAATGAGGCAGTGCCTCATCGGAACGGTCGGTATAGACGTTTTCATCTTCGCCTTCATAGACATCCAGGGCTACGGCCTGGAACTTGCCCTGTTTGAGGGCATCGATCAGAGCCTGAGCATCGATCAAGGGTCCTCGGGCCGTGTTCACCAGCATGACCGTATCTTTCATCTTGGCGATGGCCTTTTCATCGATCAGATGGTAGGTGCCGCCTTCGCCCATGATGAGGGGTACATGAAGGGAGATAAGGTCGGAGGTTGAAAGCAGTTCGTCGAGATCGACATAAGTAAATAATCCTTCTTCTTCCAGGGCCCGGTTGGGGAATGCATCCCAGGCGATGACTCTCATGCCATAGCCTTTGGCGATCCTGGCGAAGCATTCGCCGATCTTGCCGGTACCGACGACACCACAGACCTTGTTGTGCAGATCGACACCTAATAAGCCGGAAAGGGCGAAGTTGTTTTCTCTGACTTTGCGATCGGCCCGATGCAGCCGGCGGTTGGCTTCCTGAATGATGGCCATGGCGTGTTCGGCTACCGCATAAGGCGAATAGGCCGGAACGCGGGCGACTTTGATGTCATATTTCTTGCAGGCTTCAAGGTCGACATTGTTGAAACCGGCGCAGCGAAGAAGTATCAGTCTGATGCCTTCTTCATGTAAGACGTCGATGACTTCAGAGGAAGCGTCGTCGTTGACGAAGATACAGATGGCATCGTGGCCTCTAGCCAATGCCGCTGTTTCCAAGGTCAGCCTGGATTCCAGGAAGTCGAGGCTGATATTGTAGGTACCGGGTCCTTCTTCAGCCAGACGGGAGAAGAAGAGACGGTCATAATCCTTGGTATTGAAGAAGGCGATCTTTAAGACGCTGTCCTGGCTTTCTTCGATACAGTCGGTACAGACGATATCTTTAAGTTGCTCAAAGGCACTTTCTTCTTCCGGTCCTTCGATGCTTACGCTCAAACTATCGCCTTTCTTGGCATCAAGGGAAAGTATCTGCAGGACATCCTTGGCGTTGATCGTTTTGTTATTGCATCTGATCGTGACGCTGCTTTTTAAGCCGGCGCAAAAGCGGGCGATCAAAGCAGCCGGTCGGGCGTGGATGCCGATCGGGTTTTCAACTACACAGTTAAAGCTTTTCATTATTGGTTTCTCCTATGTCCAATTAAATATTAACATATCATGATCGCTGATTTAGCCAAGATTCTTATGCCGTTTTATGGTGCGTTTGCAGGCGGTTGTAGATTATAATGAAATTGATGTTTGATGTAGTAATAATTGGAGCAGGTATAACCGGTTCTTTGATCGCTCACAGGCTGAGCAAATCTGATCTTAGGGTTTTGGTTCTAGAAAAGGAGAATGATGTTGCTGAAGGTGCGACAGGGGCCAACTCGGCCATGGTGCACTCTGGACACGATCCGAAACCCGGTACTCTCAAGTGTAAATATAATCTTGAAGGCAACAGGATGTTCCCCGATCTGTGCAAGGAACTGCAGGTCTCTTATGTGCCGATAGGTGCCTATGTGGCATCCGGGTCGCCGGAAGAAGAGGAAAGACTTGAAGTTCTGATAAACCAGTGTAAAGAAAGGAATGTCCCTTTTGAAGTGTTGAGTGGCGAAGAGGCCAAAAAGGAAGAGCCTCATCTGGCCGATCGCATCTCCAAGGTTTTGTCTCTACCTTCGACCGGTATCGTGACGCCTTGGGAAGTTACGATCGCGGCCATGGAAGAAGCAATGTTAAATGGGGTCGAGCTTAGGCTTGACTGTGAAGTAAAAAAGATCGAAAAGAAGGATGATGCTTTTTTGATCAACGATGAGATCGAGGCTAAAGTTCTGGTCAACTGTGCCGGGGCACATTGCGATGAGATCACCGGTATGCTTAGACCTTCACCTTACAAGGTCTTGCCTAAGAAAGGCGAATATTTCGTTTTGGATCATCTCGACGGTTCTTTCGTGAAGCACGTCATCTATCCGGTTCCGACAGCCAAGGGCAAGGGCGTTTTAGCCGTACCTACCGTTCATGGCAACGTGATGCTGGGGCCCAATTCCGACTTTACCGATGATCCGGAAGACGATGCGACGGGGGACGGTCTGGAATATATCAGAAATCAGATCGTCAACACCATGAAGGATGTGCCTTATCACAAGATGATCCACACTTTCGCCGGTCTCAGACCCAATATCGATCTGAGCGATTTCTACATCAGGGAAGATGAAGAAATAAACAATTTCATTCATGTGGCTGGTATCGAATCACCGGGCTTAAGTGCTGCTCCGGCCATCGCCAGAGATGTGGTCGATGAGATGATATTGCCGAAATTCACATCTAAAGAAAAAGAAAATTACGTGCATCGCAAGCCTTTCATCAGAATGGATGAGATGTCGGATGAACAGATCAATGAACTTATAGCTAAAGACAGCTCATTTGGTAAACTGGTTTGCCGTTGCGAGAAGATCTCGGAAGGCCAGATCAGAGATGTCATCAACCGCAAGTGCGGAGCGACGACGATCAAAGGCGTCAAGATGCGCTGTCGGCCGGGTATGGGCAGATGCCAGGGCGGTTTTTGCGAACCTGAGGTTTTGAAGATCCTGGCACAGGAACTGCATAAAAAGCCGGATGAGATCCTTTTGGATAAGGATGGGTCCAATGTTTGCGTGGCGTATGCCAAGGAGGAACTGTAATGGATAAGCATCAGCTGGTCATTATCGGCGGCGGTTCCGCCGGCATCGCTGCCGCCTTAGGCGCCTATGAAAACGGATTAAAGGATATCCTGGTGATCGAAAGAGAAGCCGAATACGGCGGCATCCTGCAGCAGTGTATCCACAACGGTTTCGGTTTACATACTTTCAATGAAGAACTCTCCGGTCCGGCCTATGCCGAAAAATATTATTCACTGATCAAGGATAATAAAGCGATCAAATTCATTTATGAAGCTGCCGTCACCAAGATCGAGGGCAAGGTCCTCACGGTTTTAAGTCCTGAGGGTCAGCAGAAGATCGAAGCGGAGGCCATCGTTTTATCAACCGGGTGTCGGGAGAGGCCGGCGGGAGCCATCGGTTTAAAAGGCAATCGTTGTGAGGGTGTCTATACGGCCGGTACGGCTCAGAAATACTTAAACAAGGAAGGCTTCCTGGTCGGCAAGAAGGTCTTTATCCTTGGTTCCGGCGATATCGGTCTGATCATGGCCAGACGTATGACTCTGGAAGGAGCCAAGGTCATTGGTGTAGCCGAACTGCAGCCTTACTCCAACGGCCTGGCCCGTAACATCAAACAGTGTCTGGAAGACTTCGACATCCCACTCTATCTCTCCCATACCGTGGAAGCGGTCCATGGAAATGCCAGACTTGAATCCATAACGCTGATCGCCGTCGACGACAAGCTCAAGAAGATCGAAGGCTCTGAACAGGAGATCAAGTGCGACTGTCTCTTACTGTCGGTTGGTCTGATCCCGGAGAATACCCTGATCGAAGATCTGGGTGTTGAGCTGGACAGAAGGACCAGGGGAGCGATCGTCGATGATCGCTATATGACTTCCGTTGAAGGCATCTTTGCCTGCGGCAATGCCTTGCATGTACATGACCTGGTCGACTATGTCTCCCAGGAAGGCAAGAAGGCCGGCAAGGCGGCAGCCGATTATGTCTTAGGTCTTAAACCGGAAGGCGCAAGCATTCAAAACGTCGTTGAAAACGGCGTCTCCTATATGGTTCCGCAGTCTTTCCATAAAGGGAAAGATCTGGAGTTCATGTTTAGAGTAAACAGGGTCTTCAAGGAATCCTATATCCATATCTATGGCAAGGGTCTGGACAAGAAACTGAAGAAACTGGGTATCGTGCCCAGCGAGATGCAGAAAGTTCTGCTTAAAAAGGAAGATCTGGAAGGCCTTGAAGGAGAGCTGCACTGGGAGGTGATCGAATGAAACTGATCTGTATCAACTGCCCGCGGGGTTGTCATCTGGAAGTCGAAATGGTCAATGGAGAAGTGCAGGTTTCGGGCAACTCCTGTCCAAGAGGCGTGACCTATGCCCGTAACGAGATGCTTAACCCCATGCGTACTTTGACCACGACGGTAGAAATTGAGGCAGAAAACGGCCGTCGCTTGCCGGTGATCTCTTCTTCACCTCTACCAAAAGACAGGATCATGGAGGCCATGAAAGCTTTGAAAGAGACTAGTGTCAAAGCACCGGTCCGTTTAGGAGATATAATAGTAGAAAATATCCTGGGCCTTGATGTGAATATCATCGCTTCCAAAAGTATCGAAAAATGAAAAAACTGCTGACTTTAATTGCGATCGCGTTCCTGCTTACGGGATGCAGCCAAAGAGAAGACTACTACGTCTTTTCTTTTGACGACTTCACGATCGCGCCGGGCTATGACGATGCGGAGTATCTTCGTCTGACCTTTGATCTTAAGCTTCCGGAAAAGCTTCAAGCTCAAGCAAAGCTCGAAGATATCGAGGTGTATTTCTGGGACAATTATTTTGCCAGTGTCGATCTTGAGAATGATTCCCGCAAGGAGATAAACATCGACAAGGCCAAAGTCAGCCGTCTGATCTTTTATTTAAGCAATTATCCCGCTTCGGTTTATAAGCTGGGCGACATCGAATTAAAAAGCAGTGTCAGGGAAAACTGTGAGATCTTTAAAGGCGAATACGTCGAAAGAAACGGTTACGCCTGTGCCTTTGGTCAGAAAGTCGGCGACAAGGAGAATATCGTGATCCTCTATGGCGATATCTTTAACGTCGATCAGGATAAACTCGATCACATTGAGATCTATGTTGAATGAGGCTAAAACGATCTGTCTCAATGCCATCAAGGCCTGTCTTCCTCAGGAAGCGGTAGCTGAGGCTCTGGCGGATCTGAAATTCGATAAGGAAGTATATCTGGCTGCCGTCGGCAAGGCAGCTTTTTCCATGGCTGAAGAAGCCGTAAAACATGTTAAAGTCAAAAAAGGCATCGTCATCACGAAATATGGCCATGTCAGGGGAGAGATACCGGGCATAGACTGCTATGAGGCTGGCCATCCTGTCCTTGACGCCAACAGCATTCAAGCCACCGAAAAGCTCATTGCGATGTGTGAAGATCTCACACCGGATGATACCGTCCTTTTCCTTTTGTCGGGCGGGGCCAGTTCGCTGTTTGAAAGTCCATTGATCCCCTTAGCCGAACTGCAGGAACTCAACAGTCAGATGTTGAAAAAAGGTTTGCCTATCTTTGCGATCAACGCCATCCGCAAGAAGCTTTCCAAGGTCAAGGGCGGCCGTTTTGCGGATATCTGTCAACCGGCCAAAGTCTATTCGATCATTCTTTCCGATGTTTTAGCCGATCGGCTGGATACGATCGGTTCGGGTCCGACTATCAAAGATGAGACGACAGCGCAAGAGGCTTTGAAGATCCTTGACGAATACGGGATCGATATTTCCGACGAAACAAGAAAACTGATCCAGAATACCACCATGGCAAAAGCCGATAACAGCTATCATCTGATCATCGGTTCGGTAAAGATACTCTGTGAAAAGGCCATGGAAGAAGCTGAAAAACTCGGTTATAGGACGATTTTGTTGAGTGATCATATCGATATGGAAGCCAAGC
>JAFRIG010000001.1 GCA_017432895.1 Erysipelotrichaceae bacterium
GGGTCCAGGGGCGATCGGAAAGCCCCTGGCGCGCTCCGCAGAGCGCGAACCCCCATATGCTTTCCCGAACTTTCCGTGAAGAACCTAACTTTTCCCGTCCCCCCTTGACAAAACCCCGCTTTGCGCGCAAAATAGCGCGACACCTCCTGTCCGGGGGTGTCCCCGAAAAACGCTTACAGCCATTGAGGACAGATTATCATGATATTCAGTGATCAACATCCGAATCCCGTGCTCTGGGCCGACTGCCCGGACCCCGACGTGATCCGCGTCGGCGATACCTATTATATGGCCACCACCACCATGCACGTCTTCCCCGGCGGGGACATCCTGCGCTCCTGGAACCTCTGCGACTGGGAGCTCGTCGGCCATGTGTTCGACGCCCTTGAAGGGACGCCCGCGCAGAAGCTGCGCGAGGGGAACATCTACGGTCAGGGCATGTGGGCGCCCTGCCTGCGGTTCCGCAAGGGGATCTTCCACCTCATCTTCACCAGCAACGACATGCACAAGAGCTGCCACTACACCGCGGAGCGGCCCGAGGGCCCGTGGACGCGCGTGCCGATGGAGGGCTTCTGGTACGACCCGTCGGTCCTCTTCGACGACGACGGCCGGGTCTACATCGCCCACGGCAACCGCGAGATCCGCCTCACCGAACTGACGCCGGACCTCTCCGCCCCGCTCCCCGGCGGCCTCGACCGGGTGATCGTCCGCGATCTGCCGAAGGAGGAGATGCCGCTCGGCTACGAGGGCTCCCACCTGCAGAAGATCGGCGGCCGCTACGTCCTCTCCCTGATCCACTGGCCGCAGGCCAGCCCCGCGATCCGCACCCAGGCCGTTTACACCGCGGAGACCCCCGAGGGCCCCTGGACCGGTGGCGACGTCCTTAGGGACGACCTCGGCCTGAGCGGCTGCGGGGTCGCGCAGGGCGGCCTGGTGGAGGGCCCGGACGGCCATTGGTATGCCATGCTCTTCCAGGACCACGGCGCCGTGGGGCGGATCCCGGCCCTCGTGCCCGTGCGATGGGAGGACGGGAAGCCCGTCTTCGGCCCCGTGCCCGCGCGGATCGGCGCCGGCGACCTCCGCCCGGGGTACGCGTACGCGCCCCTCTCCGGCTGCGACGATTTCACGGCGGAGGCGCTGAAGCCCTGCTGGCAGTGGAATCATGAGCCGAACCCGGAGCTGGTGAGCCTCACCCCCGGCCGCCTCAGCCTGCGCACCGGGAGCATCGTGCACGACCTGGAGCAGGCGCCCAACACCCTCACCCAGCGCACCTTCGGCCCGACCTGCTCGGCGGAGGTCACCGTCGACGCGGCGAACCTGGTCAACGGGGATTACGCGGGCCTGTGCGCCCTGCAGGGGGAGTACGCCCAGCTTGCGGTCTGCCGCCAGGACAGCCAGCTCTTCCTCTGCCTGCTGACCCGCAGGGAGGGCGAGACCCGCGAGATGGCCTGGGTGCCGCTGAACGCGAAGAGCGTCCGCCTGCGCGCGGATTTCGACTTCCGCGAGGGCCGGGACACGGTCGCCTTCCGCTGGCGCACCGCGGAGAGCGATGATGTCTGGCAGCCCCTCGGCGGCCCGCACATCCTGCGCTACCGCCTGGATCACTTCATGGGCGTCCGGGTGGGTCTCTTCTGCTACGCGACGAAAAAAACCGGCGGCGAGGCCGGCTTCTCGGCGTTCTCCTTCTCCGTGGGGAGACGAGAAGCGGAGTGAGAGGGGTTTCCTTTTCAGGTTCTTCACTGAAAGTTCGGGAAAACATATGGGAGAGGTTCCGCGCTCTGCGGAGCGCGCCAGGGGCTTTCCGATCGCCCCTGGACCCTTCGGGAGCATGTCTTCATTGTTTGGTATGGGGTAAAGGATCATTGAGAAAAGACACTTTCAGTCTCAAGTCCTATCAAGAACGAGTCGGCCCCGAAGGAGTCCAGAGGGCGATCGGAAAGCCCTCTGGTGCGCCCGCAGGCGCATACCCTGTCTTGTTATGAAAGACAGCTTTTTGCGATGCGAATAAAAGGGTTCCGCGCTCTGCGGAGCTTTCGCAACTGCTGCAGATAAACCTTCATCCAGAGTAAACCTTTCTTTACGGTAATCGGTAGAGTTACCGAGTTTTGCCCATTGCGAACGGATGAAATCAGAATATTCATGTTTCCACTCCCAGGCTTTTTCCAAGAATTTCTCTCGGCCCAGATCATAGCGGGAAACACCCTGTTTCTTTAATCTTTCATCGACTTTCGCCTGTGTTGCAATGCCCGCATGATCCATACCCGGAACCCACAAGACATCATAGCCTTTCAGACGGTTATAACGGGAAAGCAGATCCTGGATCGTATTGTCCATCGCATGGCCAAGATGCAGTTTTCCGGTTACATTTGGTGGTGGAATGACGATACAATATGGCTTTTTGGACATATCACCGCATTCAAAATAATGATGGTCCAGCCATTCCTGATACTTACCCTCTTCTACTTTTTTCGCATCATATCTGCTTTCTAACATAAAAATCCCTCCTAAAATAAAAAGGCGGCACAAAGGGCGCAGCAGCGCGGTACCACCTTAATTTCTTGCTTAAACTCTTAACGCGAGTACACGTACCTAAGTAGACTCCAAGACAACATTTTCTACTCATCCAGTATAAGTTCCACCAACCCTTATATCTCTATTTTCCCAATGAGTATACTTTCTTCTCATCAACGTCTCTTAAATTATAGAATAGCGTCGAAACAAAACGCAAGTTCACAGACTCTCTGCTATTTTTTCATGGATTACATCTATATTCTTCTTCTTTTCGGCCGAAACATAGACGACATTTTTATAATCACTGAACAGTTTCTTTTTATTATTATTCAATTGATTATTGGACAGTTTGTCGATCTTGTTGGCAACGATCAGATATCTGAATCCTTTATCAGCAATGTATTCAAACATATCCAGATCATCCTTAGTCAATCCGATCCTGGAATCAACGATCATGATCACCAATCTGATCTTGTCTTTGCGGTTAAAGTAATCATCCATCATCTTCGCAAAATCGATCAGCTGTTTCTGTGATCTTTGTGCATAACCGTAACCTGGTACATCTACTGCCGTATACTTTTCATCCACATCAAAGAAATTGATGAGTTTGGTCTTACCGGGCGTTTTACCGATATAGGCCAGTTTCTGATTGTATAACGCATTGATCAGAGATGATTTGCCGACATTACTGCGCCCCACAAAAACAACTTCCCTCACAGTAGAGGGAAAGTTGTCTAAACTGTTGGCACTCTTGATAAACTTAACCCTTGATAATGGCCTCTTGAATGACCTGATCGACCTTTTCGACCGGAATGTATTTGATATCATTCTTCACTTCTTCCGGGATATCATCAAGATCCTTGATGTTTCCTTTAGGAATGATGATCGTCTTGATACCGCTTCGATGTGCTGCCAGAGATTTTTCTTTAAGACCACCAATCGGTAAGACATTACCTCTCAAGGTAACTTCACCCGTCATCGCCAGATCTTTCTTAACCGCTTTCTTGGTCAAAGCGGAAACGATAGCTGTCGTAATCGTCACACCGGCAGAAGGACCGTCTTTTGGTACAGCACCTTCCGGAACGTGGATATGGATATCGTTCTTTTCAAACAGTTCGATCGGTATATTGTATTTACGGGCATTGGCTTTGATGAAGTCCAGAGCGATCTTGGTCGATTCGACCATGACTTCACCCAGCTTACCGGTTACCACAAGATTGCCTTTACCTTCAAAGTAGTTAACTTCAACAGGTAAAATATCGCCACCGAATGATGTATAAGCTAAACCAGTAACAACGCCGATCTGATCTTTCTTTTCTTTGGTACCGTAGTCATAGATCTCATGGCCTAACCACTCATTGATCAGTTTCTTACTGATCTTGACGGATTTCTTCTTTTCCTTAAGGATAGCTAAAACTGATTTTCGACATAATGTACCTATCGTTCTTTCAAGCTGTCTGACTCCTGCTTCTCGGGTGTAATGTCTGATCAGATACATCAGAACATCATCAGTGAAAGTTACCTGAGAATCCTTTAAACCATTTGTATCAAGCTGTTTCTTTATCAGATGGTTCTTAGCGATATTGAGTTTTTCATATTCCGTATAGCTCGATAACTCAATGATCTCAAGACGGTCTAATAAGGCCGGTGGGATATTATCCCTGTAGTTTGCGGTACAGATGAATAATACATCGGAAAGATCATATGGTTCTTCAAGATAATGATCGGAGAACTGGGAGTTCTGTTCCGGATCCAGTACTTCGAGCATGGCGGAAGAAGGATCACCTTTATAATCGGATGACATCTTGTCGATCTCATCAATCAGGAAGACCGGATTCAAGGTTCCCGCTCTTTTCATGCCCTGGATGATACGTCCAGGCATTGATCCTAAGTAAGTACGGCGATGGCCTCTGATCTCAGCTTCATCTCTGACGCCGCCCAAAGAGATCTTGACGAATTTACGATCAAGCGCCCGGGCAACAGATTTGGCTAAGGAAGTCTTACCAACACCAGGAGGACCGACCAAGCAGATGATCGGTGATTTCAAGGAATTGGTCATCTGTTTGACAGCGAGATATTCCAGAATTCTTTCTTTTACCTTGATTAATCCGTAATGATCTTCATCCAAGATCCTTGACGCATCATCAAGATTTTCATTATCTTCAGATTTCTGATACCATGGCACATTCAATAACCACTCAAGATAAGTTCTGATAACACCTGTTTCACCGGTCGTCGGCGGTAACATTTCATAATGTCTGAACTCTTCCTTGGCTTTGGCCTTGACGTTTTCCGGATACGGTTCATTTTCTACTTTAGCGATCAGATCATCGATATCCGAACCGCCATCACCCCCAAGTTCATCCTTGATGGCTTTGAGTTTTTCTCTTAAATAGTAATCGCGCTGTCCGTCTTCGATGCTTTCTTTGACCTTTTCATTTATCTCCTGTTCAATGCGATCCATATTTCTTTCTTTATCGATGTAGCTCAGCATCATATCTAAACGCCTATTTACGTTTTCTTCTTCTAAGAACAACTGTTTTTCTTCAATGTTCTGGATATAGATCTGGGCAAAAGTATCTACAATAACGGAAGCTAAAGTTGCATCAAAAGAGGTAAACTGTCTGATCGGGAAACCCGGACGTGCATACTTCTGTGCTATCACATTGAATTCCGCCAGAGCTTTCTTGGTCTGTTCTTCAATGACGGAATTATCTTCCACGATATCCTGAATTTCTTCAACTTCGACAAAATTTACATTCTCTTTGATGAAGTGTTTGAGGATACGGCATCTGCTTAAACCGGTAAAGATTACTTTAAGATGATCGTCTCTTTCTCTTGAGGTCTTGATACGGCAGATCGTGCCGATATTATAGACGTCATCCGGCCCCGGAATATCAACCGTGAGATCTTTCTGCGAGACCAATACGATATTGGTGATATAGGCATTGGCGTAATTGACCGCATCGATGGAGATCTGACGTCCTACTTCCACGGCCAGATCCTGCATCGGGAAGATTACCGCTCCTCTTGTGCATAATAACGGGTATGAATAATTACTCAAATTATTACCTCCTTTCAATAAAAGACGCGATGCGTCTTTTACAGTTTATTTATTTCTTTAACAGTTCCAGAGTCTTCTGAAGTCTGACATCATCCTTCAAAGTATCTTCCGGTACATACTTCTTGATATCTTCAACAGACATGCCGTACATGTCGGCCAGACGCTGATATTCATTATTGATATCTTCCTCTGTAGCTTCGACATTCTCTTTCTTGGCGATCTCATCCAGACCGAGATTCAGTTTGATACGCTTCTTCGCATCATCTTTCATCGTCTCTCTTAAATCTTCGATCTTCTGACCGGTCAGCTGTAAGAACTGCGCTAAACTGATACCCTGCTGCATCAGTCCTGATTCATAGTTCTGAACCATCGAATCGAGTTCAGACTTGACCATCGGTTCAGGGATCTCCACCTCAACGATCTCAGCCAGTTTATCTAATAAAGCAGTTTCCGCATCAGACTTGGCCTGATCTTCCTTGCGCCTAGCCAGATTGTCTTTAGTATAGTTTCGAAGTTCTTCTACTGTATTGACGTTTTCATATTTGAGTTCTTTGACGAATTCGTCATTTAACTCCGGTAATACTTTCTTCTTGATCTCATGAACGGTAACGGTAAAGGTTGCTTCTTTGCCTTTGAGATTTTCCGCGTGATAGTTTTCCGGGAAAGTTACCTTGATATCCTTGGTCTCTTCGGTTTTCATACCAATGAGCTGTTCCTCAAAACCAGGAATGAAGCTGTGAGAACCGATAACAAGATCATAGTTTTCACCTTTGCCACCTTCAAACGCTACACCATCAAGGAATCCTTCATAGTCGATAACGACGGTATCGCCATCTTCTACTTCGCCTTCTTCTTTAAGTTCAAGATCAGCCTTCTTATCTAACAGATCTGCGATCTGATCATCAACTTCCTTATCTTCGACTTTAACTTCTTCTTCCTTGTATTCCAGAGTTTTATAGTCACCTACTGTGACATCTGGTAAGACCGGGCAGACAAAGGTCAAAACACATTTATCTTCTTCCAAGGCATCGACCCTGAGTTCCGGACGATCGATCAGCGTTAAAGCATGTTCAGTGATCGCGGCATCTAATGCTCCCTGAGCCAAGGCTTCAGCAGCATCCAGTAAGACGCCTTGTGAGCTGATATACTTGGCAGCCAGACTCTTAGGTGCCTGGCCCTTACGGAAGCCTTTTATTTCAACCTTAGCGAGCTGTTTCTTGAAAGCGTGGTCTTTGGCCTTCTTCCATTCATCGCCTTCTAAGGTACATGTGACCTCTACTTTGGCATTTTCTACTTTTTTATACACAGACATATTCATTTACTCCTTTAAACTACATTATTCTATCATTTATAGAGGTGTTTTTCTATAAAAATACCACCATTATTCGCCAACTTTGAAACCCTCATCGATATAGTTTTTGATCTTCTCAGCGATCTTTATTCCATCTTCATAACTCAGATTGAAAGGTAAAGCCAGTAAAGCTTCTTTATTGAGCAATTGTTCAGCCAGTAATAACTTTGATGGCTCTTTAAGATAATACTCCTGTAAACAGTTTATAGCGCTTAAATAGCCTTCAGCTTCATCAGCTTTCTTCACATCTTTAGGATTAAATTCGTACCTGTCATCATTATTGATATAAACAAAACGATGATCGATCTGCTGTCGGATAAGGGAATCGATCAGTAAGACCTTTGCATTAATAAACCCATTTGATCTTAAATACTTATCACACAGATCGATAAGATCTCTCAGATTTCTTTTATCAAGCTCCGTTACCGCTCTTAACTGATGTTCAGGATCATTAAACAGATA
>JAFRIG010000008.1 GCA_017432895.1 Erysipelotrichaceae bacterium
CGCGGCTGACTGTAAATCAGCTCTCTACGAGTTCGACAGTTCGAATCTGCCCCTCTCCACCACTTTGGGATGTAGCCAAGTGGTAAGGCAACAGACTTTGACTCTGTCATTTCGCTGGTTCGATCCCAGCCATCCCAGCCAAGAGAATGACTCGGTAGCTCAGGAGGTAGAGCATCTGACTTTTAATCAGAGGGTCCCGGGTTCGATTCCCGGTCGAGTCACCACTTGCAGGTGTAGTTCAATGGTAGAACTTCAGCCCTCCAAGCTGACTACGTGGGTTCGATTCCCATCACCTGCTCCAATATATGCAGATAAATTCAGTTCGTAAGAGCTGTTTTTTTATGTTTTGTTTTTCTGTTATACTGACAAAAGAAAATATGACTTTTGAAGAAGAACTTGAAGAACTGATCAAACAAGGCTACAGCGAAGAAGAAGCCCTGACGATCATCAAGGAAAGAAAGGAAGAAGAGGAACATCTCGCCTTCTTCCGTTTTCAGCAGCTTTATAACGAACATAAAAACTGATCACGTTTCATTTAAACAAAACACAAGAAAACCGGCTAATACCGGTTTCGATTTGTATATAAATGTTTACCAAATCAAAAGATCAACAATCGAAGACCGTCAGCTTTTCAATATATTCTGAATAGTCCTTTTGCCATTTTTGATTCAAGTCGGAAACTTCAAAATCTTTTAGAGCCTTCTTTTTCATCCTTATCTTGATCATAAGATCGTAACGGCCCTTGAGATCATGATTGGAGATGTAGACATCGGCTTTGCGAACGCCTTCGATTTTGGTGGCCTCTTTGAAAAGTGTGCTAAGCTCTTTAAACAGCTTTTGTCCATCGGCATCCTTATTCAGTTTTATGATCATATAGCGTTCCATATTCATCCTCCAGCAAATAGTAGTTTACCGTGTCATAGTATTTATCGTGATAGAAAAGGTCGTCTTTTCTGATCCCCTCGTAGTGCATTCCGCATTTTTCCATCACCTTGCCCGAAGCCTTGTTTTCTCTGATGTGACAGGCTCTGACTTTATGAATACCCGACTCGAACAGAAGCCCTATCATGGCCTTTAAGGCCTCGCTCATGTAACCCTTATTCCAATGCTTCTTTCCGATCGCAAAACCGACTTCGACACTATTCATCAGCTTGCTTGGCTTGTTGATCTGAAAGATGTTGCCGATGACTTCATCGCTTTCTTTTAAGACGATGGAAAGGAAATACATCTTGTTCTGCTTATAGGTTTCCACATATCTGCTCAGATCGAGCTCTTCTTCCTTTTCCAGATACCTGTCGACATAGTAGCGTAAAACTTCAGGGTCGTGATTGATATTGACAAAGATGTCGTGTCTGTCTTCGTTTTTCAGAAAACGCAGGTAAAGGTGCTTAGTCTCTATCCGGATATTTTCGTCAAATTCTTTCATAGTTCTATATTATAATTTCAGTATGAGAAAATCCAAGATGCTGAGGCTGGAGCTGATCATCATCGTCATGTTTGCGATCTTCGCGGCTTTGATCATCTGGGGCAGACGCGAGAAAGAACTGCCACAGAACGAAGCTGAAGAGGAAGTCGTTTCCATTCCCCAGGTCGATTATGAAAAGATAGAATCCATCAGCGGCAAATACTATTATGAAGATGAAGACTTTTCTTCGATGTTCGGGATCGATGTATCCGAATTCCAGGATGAGATAGACTGGCGAAAAGTGAAGGAAGATAAGGTCGAATTCGTCTTTATCCGCATTGGCCGCCGTGGCGCCACGACGGGTCTGCTTTACGACGATGAGATGTTTGAACGCAATTACAAGGGTGCCAAAGACAACGGCATCAAAGTCGGCGTCTATTTCTTCTCCCAGGCCAAAGATGAAAAAGAAGCCCTGGAAGAGGCTCAATGGGTCCTGGAAAGGCTCAAAGACAAGCAGCTCGATCTGCCGGTAGTCTACGATTGCGAAGAAGTCTATCTGGAAGATGAGACACCCCGGCTGGAAGGCATCGATACCACGCAGCTGACCGATAACGCCTTAACTTTCCTGAAGCGCATCGAAAAAGACGGCTATGAAGGCATGATATATACTTATCTCTATTGGGCCGAGAATTTCTATGAGATGGACAGACTGACAGACTACCCCTTCTGGTTTGCCCAATACGATACGGATGAACCCAAACTGGAATATCCTGTCACCATCTGGCAATACTCCAAAAACGGAACGATCAACGGCATCAAAGAAGCCACCGATCTCAATATCATGTTTATACGAAAGAATGATCTATCTGAATGACACAGATATAGGACTTATCGATCTTCGCCACCTCGGCGGAGATCTTCTTTTTTAATTCCTCATGGCTGATCTTATCGGAAGCCGGTATCAGCACATCGAAGACCAGATTGGTATGGGTATTGCCTCTGACGATGCGGAAATCGTGGATATTGTATGCACTGTCTATCTGCGTCACGATATCCTTGACCTGCTGCTTGAGTACTGCAGCCAGCTCATCCCTGGTGTCGATGGGATCCATGTGGATGGTCGTCAGGATCCTGTATTTGTTTAAGATCTCGTTTTCGATATTGTCGATCATGTCATGGCTCTCCAAAACCGGAATCGAGGCATCGACCTCCGCATGTAAAGACATGAACTGATGGCTGGGCCCGTAGTCATGCAAAAGCAGATCATGGATACCCAGGATACCCTCGTGAGCCATGATGTCGCTTTCGATCTGTCTGATCAGTTCCTTATCCGGTGCCTTGCCTAAGATCGTATCCAGAACGTTTCTGAAGATCTCGATACCGGCCTTAAAAACGAAAAGCGAGACCGCCAGACCGGCATAGGCATCAATATTGAGATGAAACAGACGATAGATGATCAGACTTAGTAATGAAGCCAGGGTCATCAAAGCGTCGTTGGCCGAATCCTGACCGGCGGCTTTCAAAGTTTCGGAAGAAATACTGTCCCCGGCTTTGTTGTTGATATAGGCCATGAAGAGTTTGATGCCTATCGATATGATCAAAGCCACTATAGCGCCATAGCTGAAATTCAGTTCATTGGGTGTGATGATCTTAGCTATCGCTTCCCTGATCGCTTCAAAAGCTACCAACAGGATCAGGAAGGAGACGATCATGCCTGAGACATATTCCATGCGACCATGGCCATAGGGATGGTCACTGTCGGGATGTTTGTTAGCCAGACGGAAACCGAATAAGGCTGCCAGATTGGAACCGACATCGGAAAGGTTGTTGAGGGCATCGGCTCTGATGGAGATCGAATTGCTTAAGAAAGAGACGATCAGCTTCATGATCACCATCACGATATTGCAGAAGATCGAAAGCAACGAAAAGACGACACCGTAGCGCTGTCTCACTTCACTGTCTTCGTGATCTTCATAGTTTCTGATAAAGGTCTTACAGATAAGTTCAAACATTATCCCTATTATAGGTCAAAGAAAGTATAATTTAAACATGGACGAGTTCAAAGAAAAACTGACGGCCTTCTACAACAAATTCAATGAAAACAAAAGACTTGACCGCCGCCATGGCCAGGTCGAGTTTCTGACTTCCATGAAATACATTCATGAATACCTGAAAGCCGGCGATAAGATAGTCGACATCGGTGCTGGTCCGGGCAGATATGCACTGGCTTTGAAAGATGAAGGCTACGATGTCACGGCTGTCGAATATGTCAGACCCAATATCGGCATGTTGAGGGCAAAAGACAAAGAGATAAAGATCGTGGAAGCTTCGGCAGTCGATCTTTCGATGTTTGAAGACGATAGCTTCGATGTGGTCATCATGTTTGGCCCTCTGTATCATCTATATGAAAAGGAAGACAGATTAAAAGCCTTAAAAGAAGCCAAGCGCATAACCAAAAGGATCATCTTTACGACCTGCATCATGAACGAATATGCCGTCATTGAATACGCCTTCAAAGACGGAAACTATAAACAGATCAAAGATAAACTTGATGAAAACTTCAAGATCGATGATCCGGAAGCTCTGTTTTTTCAAAGCCGTATCGAAGAGATCGATGAACTGAATAATATGGCCGGTCTGAAACTGTTAAAACGCTTCGCATCCGACGGGCCCAGCGACTATATGCGCGATACGATCAACAAGATGGATGACGAGACATTTGAAGCTTATCTTAATTTTCATCTGAAAACCTGTGAAAGAAAAGAACTGCTGGGAGCAAGCAGTCATGTCGTAGATATCCTAAGCAAATAAAAGAGACTGGCTATTCAGTCTCTTTCTTGTCTTCATCGTTTTTATCCGGAGCGTATTTGATGACCAGATGCCGCTTGTTTCCTTCACCGACGGAAACGGTCGTGACATTCTTGAAGTCCTGCAGATACTGGTGGATGACCTTTCTTTCGTCGTTTGGCATCGGATCCAGTTCGCAATCGACATGGCTCTTGGCTACGTTGATCGCTTCTCTTCTGGCGATGGCCTTGACCTTCTTGTAGCGGTCTTCCTTATAGTGGTTGACATCGACGACCAGGTTGACTCTCTTCTTGAAAGTCGCATTGACTGCCGCCTTTAAGACTGTCGAGATGGCTCTTAAAGTCTGGCCGTTCTTGCCGATGATGATCGCATTGTTTTCCGCATCCAGAATGACTCTGTAAAGCAGATCGTCTTCCTTGTCCTTGTCTTTCTCGACGATGATCTCAATCGCGACACCCTGGTTGAGTTCCGTGAAGTAGGCACCGAGATAATCGAAGATGAATTCCTTGACATCCTTGGAAGTGAAAGCTTCGATGGTAATGGACTTGTGGAGGCCGAAGATGCCGCCCTTTTCTTCTTCCAGCACATTGTAAGTGATGTCCTGGACCTGGCAGCCCTGCTCGGCAGCGATGCTGTTGAGCACTTCATCCAGTGTTCTGCCTGTATACTGTTTCATGATTAAGCCTCCTTGTGAGTCATCTTGTCGATGACCAGCGTCTTAGCGATATTGACGATCGATGAAATGCAATAGTAAAGCGAAACGGCCGTCGGGATGGAATACATCGCAAACGCGACCATCGCCAGCATCATATAAGTCATCGACTGATTCTGATTTTCCGGTTTCTTGTAAGTCTTGTGGTGCTTCTCGGCTTCTTCCTTACCACGCTTTTCCGCCAGCCACTGCGGGATCTTGATCGAAATGAACTGACATGCCACCATCAGTACGAAGATGACCAGACAGATCCACGCCTTCTGACCGATCGCCTGGGAAGGCGAAAGCGAAAGCGAAACGCCCGCAAACGTCGCATTGGCGACCGCTTCCGATCTTCTCACGGCATTGTACATACCGATCAGGATCGGGAACTGAATGAAAGTCGAAGCGATCGAACCCAGCGGGTTGATGCCGTACTTGCTGTAAAGCTGCTGCATCTCCATCGCCATTCGCTGCTGTGACATGTCATCGGTACGTCCTTCATACTTGGCCTGGATCTTCTGCAATTCCGGCTGTATCTCCTGCATCTTCTGCATAGCCATGCTGGACTTGAAAGTGAAAGCCAGAACCAGAGCGTTGATGATGATCGTGACGATCGAAATAGCCATGAAGATACCGACTTTCGGTGTCAGCCAGTTGATGGCCTGCGAAAGCGGATAAGTTATAAAGGCCGATAAAAAGCCGTCATTCATTGCATCCTTGAAAGATGTATCTAAGGTTATAAGTTCGGTCGACGTCGAACAACCCGTCAGCAATAACGCTAAAGCTATAAGCGATAAAACCAGTTTTAAGCGTTTTGTATTCATAGTGCTCTCCTTATTCATACTGTTATATTATAGCCTTTTTAAGTGCTATTTCCAAATCATTTTTATTATCCGCAAAACGGCGTCCCAGATAGGGTTTTCGCACGATGATGATCAGATCCTGGGGATACTTTTCAAAGTCCACAAGCGCCCTTACCATCTCCCTGACCTGGCGCTTGATCTTGTTTCGCTCCACGGCATTGCCCAGCTTCCGGGAGACCGAGATCCCCACCCTGGCATTGTCCAGTTTTTTGTCGCAGTGATACACGACAAAAATCGCACTGGCGACAGAGCGTTTCAAACCGATGATCCGGGAAAACTCCTCATTTTTCCTGACGCGAAACTTTTTCTGCATATATAAATTAAAAGCCACCTAAGTGACTTTAATCGGATAACACCTTTCTGCCTTTAGCACGACGTCTGGCTAAGACCTTGCGTCCGCCGACAGTTCTCATCCTGGCTCTGAAACCATGGACATTCTGGCGTTTTCTTTTGCTTGGTTGATACGTTCTTTTCGCTGCCATATAAGCCACCTTTCTTCAAAATTACTATTCAATTTTAGTCCAAAGGCGAAAGAATTGTCAATAAGACAGCGGTCATTTGATCAGCTTCTTGTTTATCCTTCTGGCAATGGCGTTACAAGAGGTTCCCAATTCGAAAGTCAGACCGTTACGGGTCTCTACAACTCTTCTGATCCCGATATCCTGGATCTTCTCGAAAGAGATCTTTTCCGGATCGCGGATATAGACGTTGAGCCTGAACAGACCCGAACCCGCCGAGATGATATTATCCGGCCCGCCGGCGATCGTAATGATGTCGTTTACCAGCATCTCGCCCTTGCCCGTCCTAGCGAAATCGAAGGCCAGAAAGCGGTAGTAAAACAGTGTGAATACCAGCATGAAGACAAAACAGGCCAACCCTACAAAGAAGATGATCCTGATCGAAGGAAGTAATGAAGAATTGCGGATATTGATGATGAAATCCGCAAAACTGCCCGGCATCGCGATAACCGTATTGGAGATACGGCTGGAAAAGCCCAGGAAGGCTTCCAAAGAGACCAGCACCGCCGAAGACATGCCCACCATGATCAGATACATGATCAGAATGGCTGGCGAAGTGAATAACATCAGCAGTTCCGTCGGCAAGGGATTGCCGGCTGCGATCGACAAAACGATTGCAAACAAAAACTCGAAAGTAAGAAGTGAACGATCGCTTCGATCGGACATTGAAAACAGTGTTCCCAGATAGAAGGCCGGGATGATGAACATATTTATAATATAAAACGGCGTAATGAAACGGCCGGCCCCAACATAGGAGGCATTGGAATCCTTGAGATAAGTCCAGATATTGACATCACCCAAAACACTCTGGCCAGTGATCGTGTTGGAGAAGGAACCGCCGGCGGAAGTATACCAGAAGGGATAGCGGATGATGTTGCCTAAACCCAGGATCGATAAGACTCTGTCCAAGACAGAGTATAAACCTATCCTCATCGGATCCAGAAGATCGGTGCCGATGAAAGAGATCGCATTTTGTAGGTAGGTATAGAAATACGGGAAGGTATAGGATATAGCCAGTCCCAGCAGAAAACAGAAGATGAAGTTATAGATGATCCCCGAAGTATCCCTGGCAAAGATATTGGTCAGCGAATAGGAATCGCGATGTCTCGATAAGATGAAGGCCGCCCTGGTGGCATAGGCAACCAGGAAGGAACCGATCATACCGGTCTCCAAAGGAAAACGCGTCGAAGAAGACGTATTGAAGACTGAATTGATACCATAGCCCGTGGCATAGGCCTGGGCATTGAGAGTCTGAGTCGAAAACAGCATCGTCGTAACGACGAAAGTAAAGTAACCGACCAGCGCCATGACGACCGGAGAAGCATTGTTGGCTTTCTTACAAACGATGTTCAGCATGAAGATCAAAGGCAGATTCATGATAATGAACTCGCCGATCCTTAAGCACAGTTCCGCCATAAACAGAACGATGCTTGAACGGAAGGTATAGAAGACATTGACGCTTTCGTTCTGGATCAGAAAACCGAAGGCGATCAGGATAAAACCGAAATATGCCACCCTGATCGGGGTCTTGCAGCTTTCATAAAGGTTCATCATTTTTTTCATACAATCATTTTACAACAAAATACCATATAATGAAAAAAGAGGTACAAACACATGAAAGCAATGATAATCGTGACCCAGGGACTTGAAGAATGCGAAGCCCTCGTGACCTATGACCTGTTATATCGCGCGGGCATCGAAACAAAACTCATCGGCACTGATGAGCAGATCACTTCCTCCCACAACGTGACCTTCAAAGCTCACGAAACGATCGCTGAAGTCGACCCTTCCACCTACGACTGTCTCATCCTGCCGGGAGGCATGCCCGGTACTTTGAACCTGGAAAACGATGAAAGAGTTCAGAAACTCATCGACTATTTCGTCAAGCAAGACCGCTATATTGCCGCAATCTGTGCCGCCCCTTCCATACTGATCCACAAGGGTCTGCTACAAAGCGGAAAATTCATCTGCTTCCCCGGTTTTGAATCTGGCCTGGAACCGGCCAAAGAAAAAGCCGTTCAGGACGGCCGTTTCATTACAGGCAAAGGCTTAGGTGCCGGCTTTGAATTCGCGCATCTGATCATTGAAAACCTTATTTCCAAAGAAAAAGCTGACGAAGTCCTCAAAGCCATTCAATACTGATCTTTAAAAGCCTTTTTGGCTTGCGAATGCTGCTTGTTTCGCGGTATCTCATACAATTTGCCATTTACTAATATCCTGGCACCGGTCTGATGAAAACTGAAAGCGACCTGTGCCTTTTTACATTGTTCGCGAATATCCTTGACCCATTCAAAATCCAGGACTCGGGCCTCATCCCCCGATTCGCCACCGACTGCCACCCTGTCGATCCTGTCGATATAGGCACTCATGTCTATCCTTTCCAGCATCGGCTCGATCATCACTTCCTTTTGTTTCAATGGTAAAGAAAGATAGATCGGCGCCCTTTCATCAAAACGCTTCTGGTTCTCCATCGTGCAGCAGATGATCAGGTTGTCATAGCTTTCAAGATCAAAAATACATTCCTCGATCCTCTCCGGACGCTTGGTGATGCAATAGAAAAGACAATCATTCCTTTCTTTGATAAAAGACAAAACTTCCTTACGCCATTCATCGGCTTCTTCGATGAAGAAATCCGAAGAAAAACACATCATGAAGACCGTACCCGAAGGATACTTGTATGCGCCATGACGGTCCTTTCTGATCGGCAAATTAAAGTTGGCGGTCTTATAGACGATATTGGCATCCTTGCCGATCGATTCATCCCGGCGATAAACGTAACAATGGGCACAGCCCTCGGATTTTTTATGACAGCCGTGCCAGCAATTGTAGGTGACTTCCATATTCTTATTTTATAATGGATGTGAGGTGGGAATATGAATAATAAGACATTTGTTGAAAACTACTACATCAGCCGCAAAAAAGGCAATTCCGTCAAATGGCAGCGCGGCAGAAAAGAGAACTGTCTGCCGATGTGGATCGCCGACATGGACTTCAAGGACGATGAAAGAGTCATCAAAGCCCTGCAGGATTTCATTGCCGAAGGCGACTACGGCTATACCAATCTGCCCCAGGACTACTATAAAGTTTTCTGTGACTGGCACGAAAGAAGAAACTCTGTCAGCTATCAGCCGGAATGGATCAGATTCACCAAAGGCGCCGTCGATGCCATGTATCAGGTCATCTATTCATTGACGGAAGAAAAAGACGGCATCCTGATCGCCACGCCGCTTTATCCGCCTTTCAAGGCCACGATCAAAGAGTGCGGCAGAAAAGTCTATGAATCCAGGATGATAAATAACGACGGCTACTTCACCTTCGACTACAAGGATATCGAAAGAAAGTTCAAGACCGGTAAGATCAGAATGTTCATGCTGTGCTCACCCCACAACCCCGTAGGCCGGGTCTTCAAGAAAGGCGAATTGGAAGAACTCTTCGATCTGTGCCAGCGCTACAAGGTCCTGATCTGCGCCGATGAGGTCCATTCCGATATCATCATGCCCGACCAGCAGTTCATTCCGGCTCTTTCCTTTAAGAAGTACCGCAATCAGATCATCACCATCACGGCCGCATCCAAGTCCTTCTCATTGGCCGTCTTCTCGCACTGCCATGTGATCATTCCCAATAAGAAGCTGCGCGATAAATTCATCGCCTATCAGCGTCACATGCATTGCGGATCGGTCAACGCCTTTAATGCCCTTCCAACCTACTACAACTTCAAATATGGGGAGGAATGGCTTGACAGCGTAAACAACGTCATCTATGAAAACTATGACTATCTGCGGGAGAAACTGAGTCCTTATTTTGAAATGACGACCCTGGAAGGTTCATACCTGCTTTTCCTCAATCTTGGCCCATACAACAAGTCCGATTCGGCCGCCAAATACTTAAAAGAGGAATGTCAGTTACTGGTAAATGCCGGCGAGACCTTCGACAAGGACTGCAAGGACTGGGTGAGGATCAATCTGGCTACTTCCCCAGCCAATATTAAAAAGGCCGTCAAAGCCCTCAAAAAGATCGTCAAAGACTAAAACAGCGGATATTATCCGTTGTTTTTTACAGTTTCAACAAGGCTGCCGCATTCTCACAAAGCAAAGCGGCATTGTAATAGAAAGCCGTATGATCGATCAGATGAAATAATGACACCACCGCATCAATCAGTTTATCTTTTTCCTTACTTGCGGCTATTTGAGCGACACATACCACTCGCAATAGGCCATAACAGATGCACAAGCCCTTGTAGGTCGAGGTCTTATCGGCTCGCTTGTCGAAGAACGGGAAACACTCGTAGATCATCGAGTTATTGATGAGTCTTTCAAAGAAAGTCATCCAGCCCGGGAAAAACTCTTCAAAGTTTTCCCGGTCTTTTTCATAGAGACTTTCATCTTCGTAACGTTCATTGATGAAATCCAAAAGTTCGTGCAGGACCTCGTTGCTGAAAGAGTACTTGTTTAAAAGCCTTAAAGCTTCCTTTAGCGGATCGAAGTCGGATGCATAATCCTTCTCAAATTCCTCTTTATTGATGATTTTACAGATATCGGCGATGCTTTGAGCAAGTGAAGTAGTCTCATCCCTGATGATGTCCTGGAAACTGATGATCTGTTTGATATCTTCTTCATTCAGGGAATAAAGCAGCTGCGGCGTCTCGGCCATTTCGATCTCGATCATCTCCAGACTATCCATCTCGTAAAGCATCTCCACAACTTTCTCACAGGAGCTTGAACAGGAAGCGACTTTCTGATCATTGATCTTTTTGAGACTGCGCGGATAGAGCCTGCACACTCTGGGCAGATAATCCTCCCCCTTCTCCCGATGCAGGTAACACAGGCCCTTTTCCTGGATCGGACACTCGCCCAGCCAGTTGAAAGAGATGTAGCGGTAACACTCATCGCTTACCGTTTCCGGCACGATGAAAGCATACTGGATGCGGCGATTCAGCTCATCCGAACATTCCATTGTGATCAGCCGGTTGTACTCCTGACGCGTGATCGGGATGCGCCAGCTGCTGCAGCAGCTGTGGCGGCATTTATCGGCTTTGCATTGGAAATTGGGGTAATAAGAAGGTACCAGCCATCTATCGTTATTCATCTTAAATGAATATATTATATATACTGTTTTTTGCCTTTTTCAAGAAGCGTGATAGCCTTACTTGCACAAAATAAAGTCATGTCATAAAATGCAATCATAGCGATGATAAAACTCTGTATCTTCGACATGGACGGCCTACTGATCGACTCGGAAAGAGTCTATCTTGAAAGTGCCCTGGCCTGCAGTGAAAAGTACTCCTACGGTTTAAGCAAAGAACTGATCCTTTCAACGATGGGTCTAAATCTTGAAGCCACCTGCAAACGCTTTATCGACGTGATGGGGCCATCATTCCCGATGGAAGAATTCTTAGAAAACGAACAGGTCTTTCATGAGGAATATCTTGAACGCTATGGCCTTGAACAGAAAAAAGGCGTCAAAGAACTCTTTGCCTATCTCGATGAAAAAAACATCCGGAAAGTTATCGCTACTTCCACCTATCGTGAAACAGCTGACCGCTATCTGAAGATGGCTTCACTTGAAGGCTGTTTCGATCACATCGTCTATGGTGATGATCTCACGGAATCAAAGCCTCTGCCCCAGATCTACCTCAAAGCCATGGCGGCCTTCGACTTCAAACCGGAAGAGATGCTGGCATTTGAAGATTCACCTAACGGTATCCTTTCCGCCTATAACGCCGGACTAAGAGTGATCCACATTCCCGATCTGGCCTATGTCGCTCCTGAGATAAAAGAAAAGAGCTTTGTCATCCTGGAAGACTTGTCCCAGACGATAAAGCTCCTTGAAGATCTTAATAAGTGATCACTTCTTTTTCTTCTTTTTGTCTTTTTTGTTTTTGACTGTTTCGCTTTTTTCCTCAGCTCTGATTAAGAGCTTTTTTTCTTTATCGCGGCTGACAAAGAACGACAGCGTCAGCGGCAGGCCGAACATGCCCACGAAACTGAAGAGTCTTAGACCCGTGATCATCGCGATCAGCGTCGCCAGTGGATGCAAACCCAGGTTGGTACCGACGAGTCTTGGTTCGACGATGTTTCTGATCACCGTGATGATCAGATAGATCGTCAATATCTCCAAGCCCAAAATCAGTCTTTTCGAGATCATCAAACTGATCGACCAGGGCAAAAGGACCGTACCGACACCCAAGACCGGCAGGATGTCCAGGAAAGAGATGATCAAAGCCCACATGCCGGAATTGGAGATCCCGACCAGGGAAAGACCGATAAACAGCTCTAAGAAGGTCAGGCCCATGATCGCCACATAGGAACCGATGATCTTTAACAGCGTGTTTTCAAAGAAATCCTTGATCTGATAGTAGACATCCAGGGCCTTATCCGGCATAGCCGCCAGAAACCAGCGGGAGATGTTTTCGTAGTCGAAGACCATATAGAAGGACGATACGATCATGACGATGATCGAAACCAGCAGTTCCGGAGCCGTCGTAATGATCGAAGTCGTCAGGTTGACGATACCTGTGGTGGCTCTGGACAAAAGGGTCTTTAAGCCTTCAAAGATGCCATCCGTCACATCGGAGAAGAAGGCCGCCAGATTTTCCGGCAGAGATTCACCTAATTCCAGGAAGGTGTTTTCCAAAGAACCCATATAAGGCTCCAAAGTGTTCTTGTAGAAACTGGGCAGCGTCCTGATGAAGTCATTGAGCTTGGTGATACCAAGAGAGACGACTACGACGATCAGGATGATCACCGCCAGGTAGATCACCACCAGCATGATGCCCCGATGCAGTTTGTCTTCCTTATCAAAAAAACGTTTCGCCAGTTTGATCGCCGCATAGGCAAACAGTGAACCAAAAATGAAAGGCAAAAGAATGGGCAGCAGGTAATTGATCCCGATATAGATGATCGCACAGATGATGGCGATGTATAAGGCGTTGAATATAAACTCTCTTCTCTTCTCCATAGTTTAATTCTATCAAAAAAAGTAGCTCTCGCTACTCCGTTTCACTCCATGAGGGTATCTCTCTGCCCCGACGTAAAAGGACCGACTTTTGATAATCCGTACAGTTGAGAAAATGCAGGACCTCCTGACACTCCTCCTCGCTGAGACCCACCAGGGCCTTGACCTCGAAACGCTTGTCGATGATATCCGCACAGACGGCGATCGCATCGACCTCATCGCTTTTGCCGCTGCGGAAGACTTCCATCGAATTATCGGTATCGTTACTGAAAGTCTCAATATAGCCGAAATCGCAGGGATAGGTCAATGAAGGATAGGCTTTGTGGGCACTGCCCTTTTTGTGGACGACTTTGAAATCGCCGGAAGAATACAGTGTATCCACTTTCTGCCAGAAATATGCGTTATTCTCAAATTCTTTCATGTCTAAAACTACCTCAATACTAAAACACAATAATTATAAGACAAAGCCATGTCTTTGTAAACGTTTTCTAACAATGAAAAATTTTACATATTGTATTTGTAATACATCCTGATCTTTTTCAGAAAATCATTCAGTTCAAAAGTATGATAGGCTTCCATAGCCTTTAACAGGATCATCAGACAGGCATAGGCATCCGACTTGCCGTTGTGATGATTGAGACTTATCCCCAGATACTCACTGACCGTATCCAGGCGGTGATTGTACAGTTCGGGATAGACTCTCCGCGAGATCGCGACCGTATCGATAAAGGCATTTTTCAAATGATCCAGGCCATAGGCGTCACAGACCGCATTGAGGACCTCGAGATCGAAACGGGCATTATGGGCGACGATGACCGCGTCTTTTAAGATATAAGCCAGTTCATCATAGTAATAGACGAATTCGTTTTCATTTTCCACATCTTCCTTGCAGATGCCGTGGATATGGGTATTGGTGAAATAGTTGTAGCGGTGATGGGGTTTGAAATACCATTCGAAACTGTCCAGGATCTCCCCTTCCTCGTAGATCGCCACCCCCAGGGCGCAGGCCGAAGCCATCGAGGCGTTGGCCGTTTCGAAATCCAGTGCGACGATCCTCATTTTTCGATCTTGCGCTTCTTGTCTTTCAGAAAGCGGTTCATATTGGACTCGAAGATCGAACGGGAAAAGGCTTCGATCCTTTCCTTGGAACCATCGGCCAGTTCGATATACAGATAGTCGTGATTGGCTCCCCAGGCATAATACCAGGAAGTGATATCTTCATAGTAGATCAGCACGCAATTATTCTTATCAGCCCGGTTGTACATGACCAGATACTCGTTGTAAAACTCCATCAGTAAGACTCTGGGCATGTAGATCAGACAGGCGATCGAAAGACATAACAGGATGATGCCGTAGGCATTGGGTATCTCCAGCATGAAAGACACCAAAGCCACCAATATCAGGATCACGAAAATATAGGTCGGCTTGGCGTCGATCTGGGCGATGACGAGGTTGTCTTCCGGCAGATTGTAGGTCTTGAGTACCTTGGATTTCATGACTTCAGTATAACATGTATATGTTATGATATTAGATGTGAATAAACAGCCCTTCAGATATGAACTGGTCCATAAAGACAGCTCCTGTAACGCCCGCCTGGGTCGTCTCAACGTCTTCGGAAAGATCGTCGAGACCCCGGTTTTTATGCCGGTCGGCACGCAGGCCACCGTCAAGTTTCTCTCTTCGGACGACATCCGCAATCTGAAAGCTTCGATCATTCTGGGCAACACCTATCACCTTTGGCTAAGACCGGGTCCCGAGACCCTGATCAAAGCCGGAGGCATTCACTCATTCATGAACTACGACGGACCCGTATTGACCGATTCCGGCGGTTTTCAGGTCTTTTCTTTAGCCGATTCCAGGCAGATCAAGGAAGAAGGCGTCTTCTTCAAATCCCATCTGGACGGCTCGACCCTTTTCATGTCCCCGGAAGAATCCATCCGGATCCAGGAAGCCATCGGCTCGGATATCGCCATCTCTTTTGATGAATGCATACCCTATCCCAGCGATTATGACTATGCCAAAGATTCCGTCGATCGGACTTTGCGCTGGGCCAAAAGAGGCAAGGACGCCCACACCAGGGAAAACCAGGCCTTATTCGGTGTAGTCCAGGGTTCCGAATATCCCGATCTGCGCCGTTATTGTGCCGAGAAGCTGGTCGAAATGGACTTCGATGGTTATTCCATCGGCGGTACTTCCGTCGGCGAAGACAAGAAGACCCACTATCAGATGCTCGACTACACTTTGCCTTATCTTCCTGAAGATAAGCCCCGTTACGAAATGGGCATCGGAGCGGTCAACGACATCCTGGAAGCGGTCGAAAGAGGCGTCGATATGTTTGACTGCGTCTTACCGACCAGGATCGCAAGACATGGCACCTTAATGACTTCCCAGGGTCGCATCAACATCAAAAAGAACATCTACAAGGACGATTTCACACCCCTTGATCCCGAATGCGATTGCGAATGCTGCCGCAACTACACCAAAGCCTACCTCAATCACCTTTTCCGAAACAACGAAGGACTGGGCAATCGCCTCATGTCGATCCACAACCTGCGTTTTCTGATCAGGCTCATGGAAGGCATCAGACAAGCTATCGCGGAAGATCGTTTCTTGCAATACAAGGAAGAGATCTTGCATAAATACGGCTTTGACGAAAGAGGTTTCTGATGGATCTAAACGATTTCGATTTCGAATTACCCGAAGAGCTCATCGCCCAGCATCCCGCCGATAAGCGGGATGAATCACGGCTCATGGTCTTACATAAAAACAGCGGCGTAATCGAACACCGCCATTTTTACGATATCATCGACTATCTCAAACCCGGTGATGTTTTAGTCAGAAACAACTCCAAGGTCATCCCTGCCCGACTCTATGGCCAGAAAAGAGATACCGGGGCCAAGGTCGAAGTACTGATCTTAAAGATCGAAGGCGATGTCTGCGAATGCCTATGTGGCAACGCCAAGGCCATCAAGACCGGCACCATCATCGACTTCTCCGATAAGCTTTATGGGCAATGTCTGGAAAGAAGGCCGGAAGGTATCCGCATCTTTAAGATGCACTATGAAGGCATCTTCCTAGAGATACTCAATGAAGTAGGACTGATGCCTACCCCGCCCTACATCCACGAAAAACTCAAAGACAATTCCCGTTACAATAACGTTTACGCCAAAATAAACGGCTCCGCCGCCTGTCCGACAGCTGGACTTCACTTCACCGACGAACTTCTTGATAAGATCAAAGCCAAGGGCATCGAAGTATTGGATATCACCCTGCATGTCGGTTTGGGGACTTTCAAACCGGTCAAAGAAGAAAAGATCGAAGACCACGTCATGCATTCGGAATACTATTCCATGAACAAGGAAACGGCTGAAAGACTAAATCTCGCCAAAAAGGAAGGCCGGCGCATCATCGCCATCGGCACCACTTCCACCAGGACCTTGGAGACCATCATCTGCGAATATGGTGAATTTAAAGAATGTTCGGGCAACACCGCCATCTTCATCTATCCGCCCTATCATTTCAAATCCATCGATGCGCAGATCACCAATTTCCATCTGCCCAAATCGACATTGATCATGATGATAGCCGCTGAATGTTCCAGGGAAATGATCCTCAATGCCTATAAAGTCGCCATTGCAGAAAAATACCGTTTCTTCTCTTTCGGCGATTCCATGTTTTTGACCAATGAATAATTACCAGAAACACCTGCAACAGATAAGAGAACTCAAAGGAAGACCGCGGCTACTCATCCACATCTGCTGTGGGGTCTGTTCGGTCTACCCTTTGCAATACCTGCGTGAATACTTCGATATCACGATCTTTTTTTCCAACTCCAATATCTACCCATATGAGGAATTCGAAAAAAGGCTAAACGCCTTAAAGACCTACCTTGATCATCTCAACGATCCCTCAATTAAACTGATCGTCGATCGCTATGATAACCCTTCCTATATGGAAAAACTTCAGGAATATAAGAACGAACCCGAAGGCGGCAAGCGTTGCAAACTATGCTATAAACTGCGTATGGAAGAGACCTTTAAATACGCCAGTGCCCATCATTATCAGTACTGCACCACCGTCATGTCGATCTCCAATCGCAAGAACGCCGACTGGCTCAATGAGATCGGGGCTGAATTGCAGGAAAAATATCCCGAAGTAACTTATCTGTATGCCGACTTCAAAAAAGGTGACGGCATCATCAGAAACGATCTGTTAAACAAAGATCTGGGTCTTTATCACCAGAACTATTGCGGCTGTATCTATTCCATCAGATGAATAAACAGGAAAAGAAAAAACTCAGAAAGAAATGCCTAGAAAAAAGAAACAGCCTTTCAATCGAAGAAAGAAAGGCCTTTTCTTTGATCATCTGTGAAAAACTGAAGCCCTACCTCAAAGATAAGAACGTCATGTCTTATCTCGCTTTCGCAAGCGAAGTTGATGTCTCATATTGCGACTTGGATCATAAGTTCGCCTATCCCGTTATCGGAGACGATCACTCGATGAAAGCTTACCGATCCAATGGAAACTTTATTCTCAACAGCTATGGCATCAAGGAACCCGATCCACTTACATCGACCATTATCCCCAAAGAAGAACTCGAGTTCATCATCGTTCCCTGTGTGGGTTTCAATGCTTTTAAACAGAGACTGGGTCATGGCGGAGGCTATTACGACCGCTATCTCAAGGACTGTAAAGCCTTAAAGATCGGTGTAGCCTTCGAAGTTCAGAAGCTGGAAGAAATATTCAGTGAGGAACACGATATTCCCCTGGATCTGATCATAACCGAAAAGAGCGTCTACTAGACGCTCTTGTTTTATTTCATATTGACCCTTTGCCAGAGTTCATCAGACAGCTTTTCATTCAAAGGCCTATCCAACAGTTCAGGTTCTTCCAAAAACAGCTCCATCATTTTGATCGACTTGGAGAAGTAATAGCCGTCAGCTATCCTTTCATCGATCGTAAAGCCCAGTTTGACGCCCTGTTTAAAGACAGTCTCACCGTTGTCGAAGAAAGGCATCAGGCCCATCTTGCCGATGACCAGGAACATCGAAGTCGTACCCCAGTTGGTCAGATGGTGGAAACCTTCCGGCAGACCGATCGAACCCAGGTTGGCCAGAACGATCGAAGAATGATACGGATCGGTCTCGATCAGAGCCGTCGGCACCAGATTGTGCTTTTCCAGCCAGCAGACCAGCCGCATGGCAGGTCTGGAGATAAACTTGGGCAAGGCATTGAACTTGTCCATGAAACTGCTCGATTCATCGACATAGCCCTTGCTCTTGAGCTTCAGAAGCTGCCTGTGCAGTTCATTGTGGACATCATCGATAGTCCATTCCGGCTTGGCATGAATGAAACATAACACTTCCCCGCCGTCATCCTGGAACTCCTGTTTGACCGTAAAGGCCGCCGAAACTTCATTGCGCTTATACATCCTCTCGTCGTGGATGAAGATCGAAAGCTTGCTGCGCAGGGTGATGATCTTCAAAGCTGCCGTGACGATGCACTGGAATATATTGTATTTGTATTCCGGATCGGACGCATTCTTCTTATTGATATATTCGTTAAGATTGCTCAGATCGATCTGAAAAGCGAAAAAAGCTTCATTATCGCAACGGTTAGGCATGATGAACGGCATGATAAAATGCATTCCATCGATATCTTTCAAATATTCTCCATCAAATCTTCCCATACGATTTAACCCCCATAAATATCTTTAATTCTACCGATACAAAGCATATTGTACAACAAAAACAGTCATTAATAAGTAAAAACGGGCTTTTTTAAGCCCGCAAGTTTAGTTTTCTGTTTATCAGTATCGATCAGTTCAGATCGGGATAATCCTGCTCTTCTTCATTGTTATCACGGCGATTGAAGGATGCCCTGATGGCCTCTTTTCTTTCATTTACCGCCTTATGCAGATCGCTGGTGATGCTGGTCTGAGAAGCCTTGAGCACCCTGACAGCCACGTTCTTGGCGATCTTGTTCATCTCGGAAAGTTCCTTGACGATCCTGAAAAAGAACGGCACGCTCATATCCGCCAGTTGCGTCACGGTCGTGATCCCGGCATCATCGAGAGCCTGGAACAGTTCTTCCACGAAGATCTCCCTTTCCTGGGGCGTCGTATCGTTGAGCAGCTCGACCATGGCTCTCCTGGTCCTGTCGGTCTGATAGGAATCCATGTCCGCCTTGGCGATGCGGTTGGCTTCGACTTGCCAGGTCAGAATATTGTGGGCTTTGATGATGTTTTTGGTCGAGATCCTTGCGATCGTCTTATGCGGTGCGATCTCATAGATCGTTCCGACACCGTCTTTTTCCGGTACGATCAGGCGATAGCGTTCCTTGATCTTGGCGAACTCTTTCTCATCGTAGGAGCCGGGTCTAAGACCTGGTCCGTCGTTGGAGATGATCTGTTCGATGCGCCAGCGCAAAACAGGGTTGCAGCGCAAAGCCGCAAAAGCTGCCAGATTGCCACCCTTGGAATGGCCAATAAAGCGATATTTGCGCAAAACGGAACAGTGCTTATTGACATAGTCCACCGCATCGTACTGACCGGCGATCTCCTTATAGGAAAGGAAGAGATCCTCCTTCCAGCCGATCAGATGTTCATCGGTACCTTTGAAACAGACGACTGTCGTGTGATCGGGCAGATCGACCATCATCGCTGTGAACTGTTCAGTCGTATCCGCATGCAGCTTGGAAACATAGTTGTAAGCCACACAGTCTTTATAACGCGGTGCCTTGTAGGCCTCTTTCAAAACCAGAACGCCATCTTTGTCAAAACGCCGGTAGTTAGTCAGATCTTCGGACATCTTCGCAAAAAACTCCTCCCCCAGCTTGCCGATCGTGATCTTCTTTTCCTTATCCATGATTTCGCCGAATTCGGCATAGACGAGCTGAGAGAAGACCAGATTGTCGACATCGTTGAAGGGGTCGGCCTTAAAACTCAAGTCTCCGCGGGTTCTTATATAATCAAGTATATTCATCTGCAAATTTATTCTATCACACTATTGCATCCATGGTATGATGGTCCTATAATATATATGAACAGTTGTTCATATGTTCATTATGGAGGTCTATATCATGAAAAAAACTTACAAGATCGATGTCGATTGCGCCAACTGCGCCAACAAAATGGAAGAAGCGGCCAAAAAGACACCTGGTGTCAAGGATGCGGTCGTCAATTTCATGACCTTAAAGATGAAAGTCGAATTCGAAGAAGGAGTCGATGAAAAAGAAGTGATGGCGCAGGTCTACAAAAACTGCAAGAAAGTTGAAGACGACTGCGAGATCTTCTATGAATAAAAAACAGAAAAGAAATCTGATCAGGATCATCGCGGCCTTTATCCTGCTGGTGATCCTTCATTTCCTCAGGATAGAGAACCCGTATCTGGAAGCCTTTCTTTATCTGATACCCTATCTCATTGTCGGCTACGATATCCTTTATAAAGCTCTTTTGAGCATCAGAAACCGCGAACATTTCGACGAGAATTTCCTCATGGCTATCGCCACTGTCGGGGCCATAGCCCTGGGCGAATATCACGAAGGCGTGGAAGTCATGCTGTTCTACCAGATCGGTGAATGGTTCCAGTCCTATGCGGTTTCCCGTTCCAGGAAGAATATCGCCGCCTTAATGGATATCAGGCCCGATCATGCCAATATCGAGCAGGACGGGCAGATCGTTGAAGTCGATCCCGATGAAGTTGAGATCGGTGACATCATACTCGTCAAAGTCGGTGAAAAGATCCCGCTTGACGGCATCGTCGTTGAAGGCGAGACTTCCTTAAATACTTCTGCCCTTACCGGCGAAGCCAAACCAAGGGATGTTGGAGTCGATGATAAAGTCATCTCCGGCTGCATCAACCTGACTTCCCCGGTCAGGATCAAGACTACGAAGCTCTTTGAAGACTCGACGGTCTCCAAAGTCCTCGATCTGATCGAGAATGCCACCAGCAACAAATCCCGTTCGGAAGACTTTATCACGAAGTTCGCCCGCTATTACACGCCAGCCGTCTGCTACAGCGCCATGGCTCTAGCCATCATACCGCCTTTGTTTATCAAGTTCATACTGCATGGACCACTGGACTTCAGCACCTGGATCTTCAGAGCCTTGACCTTCCTAGTCATTTCGTGTCCCTGTGCTTTGGTCATCTCGATCCCGCTTACTTTCTTTGCGGGGATCGGCGGAGCCTCCAAAGCCGGTGTGCTTATCAAAGGATCCAATTACCTGGAAGCTCTGTCCAATACCAGATACGTCGCCTTCGATAAGACCGGTACCGTGACCTTAGGCATCTTTGAAGTGACCACGATCCACAATTCGGGTCTTTCAAAGCAGGAATTATTGGACTATGCAGCCCATGGGGAAGCCTATTCCAATCATCCTATCGGCAAGTCCATCGTCAAGGAATATCAGGAAAAGATCGTCAACGAAAGGATAAGCTCGATCAAGGAACTCGCCGGCAAAGGTATTGAAGCCATCATCGACGACAGGAAGGTCCTGGTTGGCAACGACAAGCTGATGGCTGACAACAATATTGAAGTTGTCGAATGTCACGATGAAGGAACCATCGTCCATGTCGGCATCGATGGTCAATACAAGGGCCATATCCATATCGGTGATCGGATCAAGCCGACCGCCAAGGAAGCGATCAGCGACCTTAAAGCCAACGGCGTGAAAAAGACCATCATGCTGACGGGGGATGAGGAAAATACCGCTTTTGCCATCGCCAATAAACTGAATATCGATGAAGTTAAAGCCCAGCTGCTTCCTCAGGATAAGGTCAGTGAACTTGAAAAACTGCTGAAACAGAAAAACGAAAAAGAGACCCTGGTCTTTGTGGGTGATGGCATCAACGATGCCCCGGTCCTGGCTCTTGCCGATGTAGGTATCGCCATGGGTTCTTTAGGATCCGATGCCGCCATTGAAGCGGCTGATATCGTCTTAATGGACGATGATCCCGCCAAGATCGCCAAGGCTATTAAGATCGCCCGCAAATGCATGGCCATCGTCTATGAAAACATCGGCTTTGCGATCTTTGTCAAAGTCTTGACCCTGATCCTATCCGCCTTCGGTCTGGCCCAGATGTGGATGGCCATCTTCTCGGATGTCGGAGTCATGATCATCGCCGTCATCAACGCCATCAGGGCTTTAGGAGTCAAAGACTTATGATCGAAAACGTCAAAGAAAACACCCTCTACGATGTGGCGGAACTGTTCAAGAATTTCGCCGATTCGACCAGGATCAGGATATTATACTGTCTCATTGAAAAAGAAAGAAGTGTCTCTGAGATCTGCGAACTGCTGAATATGAACCAGTCTGCCATCTCTCATCAGCTCAGGATCCTGAAGAATTCCAAGCTGATCAAAAACCGCCGCCAGGGCAAGACCATCTTTTATTCCCTGGCCGACGATCACGTCTACAACATCATCGCCCAGGGCATCGAACATGTCGAAGAATGACAAGGGGCTGTAACGGGTAAAACCAGCTTCTGAACCGAATTAATAAGTCATCCGTATATGGATTATTATCTGTATCCGGATGACTTTTTTTGATAGGAGAATATACTGATTATTCTGTTTTGTTTCTTTTGTTCAGATCTC